>SKIX01000016.1 GCA_007116195.1 Marinospirillum sp.
CCTTCAGTTCAGGCAGGTCTTTGAAAAGCTCTAGGGCATCAGGGTTGGCCAGAGCGTCTTGGTTTTTGACGGGGCGACCATGAATGACTTCACGTACAGCCAGTTCAACGATTTTGCCAGATAGGGTGCGAGGAATGTCTGCCACTTGGATGATACGGGCAGGAACATGTCGCGGCGTGGTCTCTGCACGGATGGTTTCACGAATACGTGTTTTTAGCTCTTCTGTCAGCTCTTTGTTTTCTTTTAAGCGAACAAAAAGTACCACTCGAACATCGTCCTTCCAATCTTGACCAATGCACAAGGCCTCCAGAACTTCATCGACTTTTTCTACTTGACGATAAATTTCAGCGGTACCAATACGCACTCCACCAGGGTTTAAAACAGCATCCGAGCGACCATGAATGATCAGGCCATCTTCAGGTGTGATTTCAGCATAGTCACCATGCGCCCAGACGTTATCGAAGCGATCAAAGTAGGCGGAATGGTAGCGCTCACCGCTTGCATCTTTCCAAAAGCCTATCGGCATGGACGGGAAGGGCTGGACGCAAACCAGTTCACCCTTTTCACCCACCACTGGTTGACCGCGGTCATTGTAAACCTGTACATCCATACCTAGACCCCGGCATTGCAGCTGACCGCGATACACAGGGCGTATCGGGCAGCCTAGGGCAAAGCAAGAGAGAATATCCGTGCCGCCTGAAATAGAGGCTAAGAGCAAATCTTCTTTGATGTCACGATAAACATAATCAAATGACTCATGCGACAGAGGTGAGCCAGTTGATAGGATAGCCCTGAGTCGGGATAAATTGTGACTGTTACCTGGTTTGAGCCCTGCCTTCTCGCAGGCCGCTATATACTTGGCGCTAGTACCAAAAACCGTAATGCCTTCCTGCTCTGCCACATCCCAGAGTGCTTTGGGTTCAGGCGCAAAAGGGGAGCCATCAAAAAGCACTAGAGAAGCTCCAACGGCCAGCCCGGAAACCAGCCAGTTCCACATCATCCAGCCACAAGTAGTATAATAAAAAAGTACATCATCTTTAGTTAAGTTGGTGTGCAGCTGGTGTTCTTTTAAGTGCTGCAGCAAAGTGCCGCCAGCTGAGTGCACAATGCATTTGGGTACGCCTGTAGTGCCGGATGAGTACATGATGTAAAGCGGGTGGTCAAAAGGCAGTTCGGCAAAGTCAATGGCTTGAGTATCAGGAATACGAAAGTCATCCCAAAGGCAGGCTTTAGTAACCTTGCTGATGTCTGGGTGAGTATCCAAATAAGGAAAAACGACCAGTTGTTCCAGGCTTTCAAGGGCTTCCGCAATCTCTGCGACGCGTGGCAAGCTATTAATACGTTTACCGTTGTAAAGGTAGCCATCAGTAGCGAAAAGGACCTTGGGTTCGATTTGGCCAAATCGATCCAGAACACCATTGAAGCCAAAGTCGGGTGAGCAAGAAGACCAGATGGCTCCCAAGCTGGTAGCTGCCAGCATGGCAATCAGTGCATAGTGGCAATTGGGCACAAAGCCGGCGACTCGATCTCCAGGGCCAACCCCCATTTTCTCTAAGGCAAGGGCGATCTGCGCAACCTGATCATAGAGTTCAGCATGGGTAAGCGAGGTGCGTTGCCCATCTTCACGCAGCGACACGACGGCTTGACGATCATCACGAAAACGCAACAGGTTTTCGGCAAAGTTAAGGCGAGCTTCAGGAAACCAGCGGGCCCCGGGCATCTGGTCTGGGTTTTCCAGCACACGGCTGCCCTGCTCGGCAGCAACGACCTGGCCGTTTTCCCATACCATTTCCCAAAACTCTTGGTTATTGTTTAAGCTCCACTGATGCAGGTCGGTGTAATTGTTAAGCTGTGTTTGGTAGCGAGCATTGATCTTTTGCATAAAGCTCAATAGCTGACTTTCCTGAATGGCAGTATCCGTGGGTTGCCAAAGCGATTGGGACATAGCAGCCTCCTGATTGTTGTTTTAGCTTGAGAGTTCTTCACTAGCCTAGCCAAGTTTAAGCTGAGTGTTTAGTGGTTGAGTTTAAAATACCACTAGAGGAAGTTTACGTAAACGTAAAGATCACCTATCTTTTGAGTGTTTTTTCATGCGTATCTCTCCCTTTTGCAGGGTCTTTAATGTAAGCTAGCGATTTAAGCTTATTGGAAGATCACAAGGCAGAATTTATGCGGGCCGACTTTATCAACCCTTTTTTGCATGCAATGATGAATGTTCTGCGTACTATGGCTAACATGCAGCCTCAAGTAGGTAAACCGGTCATTAAGGATGACAACACTGCGCGTGGCGTGGTAACAGGTTTTATTGACTTGATGGGTGAACGAACAGCGGGCTCTTTGGCAATTACTTTTTCTGAAGCCGTGGCCTTGGATTTAGTTGAAAAAATGCTGGGCGAACGTCCGAGCAAGGTCAATGATACTGTTCGTGACCTGGTTGGTGAGGTGACCAACATGGTGTCTGGTGGCGCTAAAAAAATTCTGTCTGAAAAGGGCTATGATTTTTATCTGTCTCAGCCAGTGACCTTCGTTGGTGAAGGCCACCAGGTGCTTCATAGTGTTTATGGGCCTAAAATCTTATTGCCCTTCCATGTTGAAAGCGGAGACTTTGTGGTTGAAGTG
Source organism: Marinospirillum sp. (assembly GCA_007116195.1). Next base: position 2,620 of record SKIX01000016.1, read on the forward strand.
TGCTTCCGCGAATAAGGCTAAAGACCAAACATAGCCTGGACCTCTTGCACTTGATCATCGGCATCTTCAATTAATGTTAGGCTAAAATCAGGCGTCAGGCCTTGAGTGGCCAGCTTAGTGAAAGCAGGGACTTCATCTAAGCGCGGGTAATTAGCTTGTTGCGCTGTGCCTATAAAGGTATGTAAGCGAGCAATACGTATTAAGTCTTCTAAGCTGGCTTGTTCGCTTGTATCGGTTCTTTGCCAAGCATTCAGATGTTCAATTATATCAATAACCTCTTTTTCAAACCCCCAAAATCTCATTAATAAACCACCCGCGGCAGGCATTAACTCGCTCATAAGGGCTTCAGCGGCCTGTTCATCAGTCGGTGGGGCTTGGTCCATAAACTTTAGTAGTGCTAACTCACCCAGGTTATGGATCAAACCAACCAAGAGTGCTTGCTCGCCAGAAATATGAGGATGATGCAGGGTTAATAGTTGAGCGATGGCGCCAACTCTGACCCCTTGAGACCAGGTTTCGAGCATCCTCTGTTTCACCCAACTGTGCTTAGCTTTAAACAACTGACGCAATGAAAAAAGCATTACCAGCTGAGAGGTTGTTTCCAAACCTAAACGCATAATGGCTTCGGAGCTGGTTTTACAAGGATGGTTTCGACGGTAAAGAGGACTATTAGCGGCGGCGATGAGTTTCGCCAACATGGAGGGGTCACGGGTAAGTAATTTTTCCAGCTCTTTGATTTCTGGCTCTTCCTGTTGCAAGGCTTCACGTACCTTTAATGCAATGCTAGGCAAGCTGGGTAGAGTAAAGTTTTTGTTTTTCAGCTCATTATTGAGCTGTTGATAAAAGGCCTCGCCTTCAGGCGAAAAACATCGCTGATCTTTTTGCTCAAGAATTGCTGCCTTAACCTGCTGGCTAAGTAAGGAGCCTGAAATTGCTAGCAGTTCACTATTCGGTGTTGCCGTTACCTCATAGAGGCTGGGTCTTAACCGGGCAATACTTAGGCGTGCTGTGTCTGAACCTGCTTGAACTTCTTGTTGGTGGCCATCTTCAGCAGTCAGGTAAATGCAGCCCTTGATAAGAAAAAACTCTAAATCGCCTGCGTAACCTCTAGGGATAAGGATTTCCCCTGCTTGCTGGCAGCGCTTAAGCTTTAACTTAGGCTTGATCAGAATAAGCTGTTCATCGCTCAGATGGGAGAATTGTTCAAATTGGCGGAGGTCGCTCAGTTTCATTGCATGCTGACCTTGAAAATTGGAAATATTACTCAAGGTAACATAAAAGGGCTGCTTTCAGTAAGCTTGCTTGGCTTTTTCTGGAGGACTTGGCTAGGGTTAAGGTCATGAAACATTTTAGTATTGATTTGGAGGTGTCATGCTTTTTTTAGCCGTGGATTCTGATCAGCAAGCCTGGTTAGATGCTTTTACTCGCCAGCAGCCTGACTTACAGGTTGTAACAGAAGAGAATGTTGAGGACTTGGCTCAGGTACGTTGGGTTGCTGCCTGGAATCCTAAGCCAGATTTATTCGCACAGTTTCCTAATCTGGAGGCGGTTTTTGCCTTGGGTGCAGGAGTTGATGCTTTTGTTCGTCGTTCAGATCTTTCGCCGGAGGTTCCTTTGATCCGTTTGCTAGACGCAGGCATGGCGGAGCAAATGGTGGAGTATATTCTTTGGGCAGCCCTTAACGTTCAACGTGATTTCGATCTGTATCGTTTGCAGCAACAAGACAAGCACTGGCAGGAGCATCAAGCACGCTCTAAGCAGCAACTGCGCATTGGTATTTTAGGGTTGGGGGCTTTGGGTCAGGCAGTCGCCAAGCAGCTGGCTGCTTATGGTTACCCCGTTAAGGGCTGGAAGCGCTCCGCCCTAAGCTTGGAGGGGGTGGAAGTTCTTACCGGAGAGGAGGGTCTGCAGCAAGTGGTTACAGCTAGCGATTTATTAGTTAGCCTGTTACCCAATACTCCAAAAACTCAAGGCCTTTTGGATAAAAAGCTGCTGGCTCAGCTACCCAAAGGCGCTGCTCTGGTTAATGTTGCCAGAGGTGTACAGCTAGTTGATGAGGATTTGCTTGAGCTTTTGGATACTGGTCACCTACGTTTTGCTGCTTTAGATGTTTTTCATCAAGAACCCTTGGCAGGCGATCATCCTTTTTGGCAGCATCCTAAGGTAGTGGTTACACCTCATATGGCGGCAGCAACCCTGCCATGGCCTGCAGCTGAGCAGGTGCTAGCCAGTTTGGCAGCCTTGCAGCAGGGTCAGCAGCCAGAAGGCTTAGTCCGTCAAGAGAGTGGCTATTAGCGCCGTTTGGAGTTTTTGAGCAGGATGTAAACAGCTCCCGTACCACCATCCGCAGGCAGGGCAGAAGTGAAAGCTAAAACATCGGGCATTTGACGCAGCCAGGCATTGATATGCGATTTAATGCTCGGTGTTTCGCCTGCTCGGTTATAGGCTTTGCCATGAACGAGTAGCAGGCACCGAAAGCCTTGGTTTAAGCCTTCACGAATAAACTTTGTTAGTTCCTGGCGGGCCTCTTCAAGGGTGTAGCCATGTAAATCCAGGCCTTCTTGCCAAGCGATCTGACCCTTCTTAAGGGCTTGTAGCTGGCGCCAGGGTAAGTCAGGCAAATGAAAGGTCAGCACTTCACCTGGGTTGACCGGCTTCACCTGGCCATCACTGAGGCCATCGAGTAGTTGGCTAGGGTTATCTTGGGTTGCTGCCAAGCGTCGCGCATTTAGATTAACCTGGTCTTTGCTCGCAGCTACTTGTAGGTCAGCCTTATCATATTTAATTGGCTGAACGTCTTGCATGAGCTCGCGAAAAAGGGCTAGATCTTGAGGCTGATTATCCTTAGAACTCACTTTTGGCTCCTTAAACCTGTTGGGCGTGAAGTTTTTCAGCCTTCTGGTTAGTGATTTGTTAGACTGGAAAATATTCTAGCAGATGCAGGAAACAAAAACTTATGAGTCAATCAACGACTTCTTTAGTGCAAGAGTTGCAGACCTTGCGTGACTTCATCCGTTGGGCGCTGACCAACTTTAATCGCCACAATCTTTATTATGGGCATGGTACCGACAATGCATGGGATGAAGCCTTGCACTTGGTTTTGGGTAGCCTGCACTTGCCCTGGGACACTGATGACCGCCTCCTAGATGCGCGTTTGACCCAGCTGGAGCGTGAAAAGCTGTTAGAGCTTATTCGCCGCCGTTGTGAAGAGCACACCCCCTTGCCCTACTTGTTGGGCGAAAGCTGGTTTGCTGGCTTAGCATTTAAAGTTGATCCGCGAGTGCTGATTCCCCGATCCCCCATTGCAGAGTTGATTGAGCAGGGCTTTGAGCCTTGGGTTGATGAGTCGGCTCCGCCTAAACGTATTTTGGATCTGTGTACTGGAAGTGGTTGCATCGGTATTGCCTGCGCCTATGCTTTTCCCACGGCACAGGTAACCTTAAGTGATGTATCGGCTGATGCCTTGGAAGTGGCCGAAGAAAACATTGAGCGCCATCACGTGCAAGACAGAGTCTTTACTACTGAGTCAGATTTGTTTTCGGCTTTAGAGAAGGAGCAATTTGACTTGATTGTCAGCAATCCGCCTTATGTCGATGCAACCGACCTCTCGCTTATGCCTGATGAGTATCGGCAAGAGCCTGAATTGGCTTTGGCTGCGGGTGAAGATGGCTTGGAGCTGGTGCGAAATATCCTGGTGAATGCTCGCCAGCATTTAACAGATCAAGGGCTTCTAATCGTAGAAGTGGGTAATAGCGAAGAAGCCTTGCAGGCACTCTACCCGCGAGTACCTTTTTTATGGGTTGAGTTTGAATCACAAGCGCGCGGTGTTTTTGTCTTAACGGCCGCCCAGCTCGATGAATATGCTGATGAACTAGCTGCTGCAGCGGGTTAAATTTAACAACTACTATTCGATTGAAGTGAACAAACTATGTCAGGAAATACCTTCGGAAAACTATTTACTGTAACCACTTTTGGTGAAAGCCATGGGCCAGCTCTAGGCGCTACTGTTGACGGCTGTCCTCCAGGCATGGATTTAACTGAAGACGACTTACAAAAAGACTTGGATCGTCGCAAGCCCGGCACCAGCCAATTTGCGACTCAAAGACGCGAAGCTGACCAGGTAAGAATTCTATCGGGTGTGTTTGAGGGTAAAACCACAGGAACACCGATCGGCCTTTTAATTGAAAATACGGATCAACGGTCGAAGGATTACGGCAAAATCAAAGACCAGTTCCGTCCTGCGCATGCTGACTATACCTATCAGCAAAAGTATGGCATTCGTGATTATCGGGGTGGCGGTCGCAGTTCAGCACGGGAAACCGCCATGCGTGTTGCAGCAGGTGCAATTGCGAAAAAATATTTGAAGCAAAAGCTGGGTATTGAAGTCAAAGGCTACTTGGCTCAGCTAGGGCCGATTAAAGTCGAAAAAGTAGATTGGGCGCTGGTTGAAACCAACCCCTTCTTTTGCCCTGATGCTGACAAGATTCCAGAAATGGAAGCCTATATGAAAGCGCTGCGTAAAGAAGGTGAGTCGATTGGCGCGCGTATTCAAGTCGTTGCAACAGGGGTTCCCCCGGGCTTGGGTGAGCCAATTTTTGATCGTCTGGATGCTGATATTGCTCACGCGATGATGTCAATCAATGCCGTAAAAGGTGTCGAAATAGGTGCTGGTTTTGCTTGTGTTGAGCAAAAGGGTACAGAGCATCGTGATGAAATAACACCGCAAGGCTTTTTAAGTAACCATGCTGGCGGTGTTTTGGGTGGGATATCGAGTGGGCAAAACCTAGAAGTTGCTCTGGCACTAAAGCCAACCTCAAGTTTACATTTGCCGGGGCAGAGTATTGATCGTCAGGGTGAGCCTTGCGAAGTGGTTACCACAGGGCGTCATGACCCTTGTGTCGGTATACGGGCAACACCTATTGCTGAGGCAATGCTGGCTTTAGTGTTGTTGGATCACTGGATGCGTCACCGGGGTCAAAACCAAGATGTCCAAAGTGGCACACCGATTATTCCAGCAGGCTGATTTAATTTTTTGCTTTTAAAAGGGGTTATTTAAAAGAATGCTTTACCATCGAGCTAGTTTTTTTTACTGTGTTTTGGTGTTTTCTTAAGCTTTTCTAATGTTTGTTTGCTAGAAATGCCAAAATGCTTATTTCGCAGTTGCGTTAAGAGGGGCTGGATGGTTAAAGTAGCGAGTAAGTATTTAAACTTCTCACACCTGTGGAGCTTTGCGTGAAAGTTAACATCGAACTAGACATGACACCTGAAGAGTTTCGGCAAGCAATGGGTTTGCCTGATGTGCAACCCTTCCAAGAAGAGCTAATGAATAGAATAAAAGAGCAGATGGAAGCTGGGGTTGAAGGCTATGACCCTCTGTCACTCTTTTCACCCTTTGTTTCTCAAGGGTTTGATTCGGTGAACAGCTATCAGAAAATGATGATGGATCTGATGACTAGTTATGGACAGGGCTCTTCAGGAAGTAAATAAGTTGAAAGTTATAAAGAAGTTTAACAAAGGTGTCACGTAATTAGTTTAGTTTACTAAATAGTTTAAATTTATAGGGTGGGGCCTCGCTAGGCCTTGCCTCTTTAGAAAGCCAAGTGGCTAATATCCACTTTATACTATGTCTGAAATGGAGTAATGAAAATGATGCAAGATAAAGCGATGCAAGACAAAATGATGAATGCCTTCACTGAGCAGACTAAAAACCTTTACAACCCTATGCGTAAAATTAACGCTCTGTTGGTTGAAAACATGGAAAAAATGACTGACTTTCAACTGGAAGCCTTAAAAGCTTACAGCCACATGGGTCTGTCTCAAATGAAGAGCGCTACTGAAGTTAAAGATGCTGATACTGTGCGTGACTACAGTGCTTCGCAAGCTGAAATGATGAGCACGCTGAGCAAAAAAGTTCTGGAAGATGCTAAAACCATGGCTGATATGAGCATGGAATTTAAAGCTGAAGTTGAAAAAATTCTTGAAGAATCTCGCTCGCAGGCTTTTAACAAGTCCGCTTCCTCCGAAGAAGCCAAGCCTGCTGCTAAACCAGCCGCCTCTAAGCCTGCTTCAGGTGGCGCTGCTTCTAAGTAAGGCTCAGCCTCACTGAAATAGAAAAATTCAAGGGGCTTTAAGGCCCCTTTTTTGTCTGTGTCTATCAGGAGATCTTTGATGTCCGAGCAAGCGAAAGAACAGTCGCATGAAATCTATGATCCGGCTGAAGTTTTTGAGTGGATGACGAAAGCCAACGAGCGTTATCAGGCTGTGATAGAGCAACTGATGAGTCGCGGTGAAAGTGGTATGAGTGACTCTTCAGCTTCGGTTTATGCCGATATGGGAGATAACTTTCAAAAGCTAGGCGAGCAGCTTGCACAAAATCCAATGATTTTGTTTGATGAGCAGATGAGCCTAATGCAGGGTCAAATGCAGCTTTGGCAAAACACGGCTCGTGAGCTAATGGGAGAGCAGGATGTTGAAGCAGTCATTGAACCAGCAAAAGATGATCGGCGCTTTAATGATCCTGAGTGGACAGATAACCTGATCTACAATTTCATTAAACAATCTTACCTGCTTTATGCGCGTTGCATTTTAAACATTGTGCATGGTGTTGAGGGTTTGAATGACCATGTGCGACAACAGCTGGACTTTTACGCGCGTCAGTACATTAGTGCCTTATCACCATCTAATTCGGTATTTACTAACCCTGAAGTGATGCGTCGCACACTGGCCACTCGTGGGCAAAATTTGCTGCGCGGTATGGATCAGCTGGCTCGTGATCTTAAAGAAAGTGCTGAAGGTCTGAATGTCACCATGACAGATCGTAGTGCTTTTAAGCTAGGCGAGAATGTGGCGACCACACCGGGTCAGGTTGTTTTTCAGAACCGTTTGATCCAGTTGATTCAGTACCAGCCAACGACTGAAAAACAGTACAAAACTCCTTTGCTGATAGTTCCACCCTGGATCAATAAGTATTACATCCTCGATCTGCGTGAAAGTAACTCGCTAGTCAAATGGTTGACCGACCAAGGCCATACCGTCTTTATTATTTCTTGGGCTAACCCTGGCCCGAGTATGCGAGACTATGGTTGGGCAGAATATATGAAGGAAGGCCCGCTGGCTGCCATGGATGCTGTAAAAGAGCATACGGGTGAAGAGCAAGTGAACCTGCTTTCCTACTGCATAGGTGGCACCCTAACAGCTTCCACTCTGGCTTACTTGACTGCTAAAAAACAGCAAAATCGTGTTAAGTCAGTAACTTATATGGCTACGCTGCAGGACTTTTCTGATCCTGGCGAAATCAGCGTGTTCATTAATGAAGTGAGCTTGCGCGGTATTGAGAAACAGCTGGATCGCACGGGTTACCTCGATGGCCGCGCTATGGCCTTCAGCTTTAATCTGCTGCGTGAAAATGATCTTTTCTGGTCTTTCTTTATCAATAACTACTTGAAGGGAGAGCGACCCGCTGCTTTTGACCTGCTGTACTGGAATACTGACGGCACTAATATGCCTGCAGCAATGCATAAGTTCTACTTGCGCAATATGTATCAGAATAACAAGTTGATTGAACCAGGTGGTATTGAAGTTGATGGGGTGAAAATCGATCTCAGCAAGATCAAAACGCCTGCTTTCTTCGTCTCAACTATTCAAGATCACATTGCCCAATGGAAGTCGACTTATAAAGGTGCTCAGGTTCACTCTGGGCCGGTTAAGTTCGTGCTGTCCGGATCAGGCCACATTGCCGGTATTGTTAACCCGCCGACTAAGACCAAATATGGTTACTGGACTAACGATAAGTTAGCAGAAACACCGGATGCTTGGTTTGCGGGTGCTGAAAAACATGAAGGCTCCTGGTGGCCGTTATGGCAGGAGTGGATGCTAGAGAACAAGCATGTTGATCAGGCTGATCAAGTTGCTGCACGTAAACCAGAAGCAGGTCAGCTCAAGGTATTAGAAGCTGCGCCGGGTAGTTATGTTCAAGTTAAAATTCCAGATGTACTTAAGGCAGAGCTTTTGCCTAGTAAGTCGGAAGCTTAACGATCTGCAAGGCCAAAAAAAACCTAGCGCTAAGGCCAGGTTTTTTTTGGTTCCAAAAGACTAGCTTGCTCAACTCAGACTAAGTCTTGCACATCATCCGGAGTGGGGTCATTACCTCGAGCCGGAGACCCGCCGTCATTAGCCTGACGTTCAGCTTGCTGTTCGGCATTGCGCTCAACAACTGCCTCTTCATCTTGGTTACGCTGGGTCACAGCTTGCTCATTTTGCTCACTGGCCTGGCGTGCCTGTTCAGCATTTTGAGCCAACTCTATGGCTGGGCGTATAATGCTGCCATTGGGCCGCCCACTGTCATAAAGCGGTACTTCTTCAGGTGTCTCACCCGAGCGAGTTACAACACTTGAAGGCTGAGAGGCAACACTATTATTGGCTGTCTCAGCCCCACTTGAGGCTAAAGGTTGGCTGGAAGCCTGCTCTTCAACCGCTTGTTCATTGGCCTCCTGCTGTACCTGCTGAGTACGTACATCCTGACTTTGAGCTTGGCGCTGAGCTGCAGCAGTTTGGCTACCAAAGTTGGATTCAATCATTTTGCACCTCTCCTAATGGGTGGCGATCAACCCATCTAAGTATTAACTTCTCTTAGGATAGTTAATCGGCCACCCTTGTGCAAACTTTAACCAGTGTTTTAGCGTAAACGCTCAAAAATAGTAGCAACCCCCTGCCCCATACCAATACACATGGTTGCCAAGCCCAAGGTAGCATCCTGTTGTTCCATAACATTCAGCAGGGTGGTACAAATACGCGTACCGGAGCAGCCCAGCGGGTGGCCCAATGCAATAGCACCACCGTTCAGGTTAACCTTCTCGTCCATCTTGTCCATCAGCTTCAGATCTTTCAGTACTGGCAAACCCTGAGCCGCAAAGGCTTCGTTTAGCTCAACAATATCAATATCATCAATCGTCAAGCCTGCAGCTTTAAGCGCTTTCTTGGAAGCAGGAACCGGACCATAACCCATAATAGAGGGGTCGCAGCCAGCCACACCCATGGAGCGAACCTTGGCAATGGGTTTCAGACCCAGCGCTTGGGCTTTTTCGTAGCTCATCATCAGCATACCTGAAGCCCCTACAGAAAGCGCAGAGGAAGTGCCCGCGGTCACAGTGCCATTGCGGGGGTCAAACACAGGTTTTAGCTCAGCCAGGCTTTCTACCGTGGTTTCAGGACGAATGACTTCATCCTGAACGATCAGCTTGCGGCGACCTTCTGCATCATGTCCTTCAACCCCTATAATTTCTTTTGCAAAACGGCCGTTGACAGATGCTTCATGCGCCAAGCGATGAGAGCGTGCGCCCATTTCATCTTGCTGCTGACGACTGATGCCGTGCATTTTACCCAGCAGTTCAGCTGTTAAGCCCATCATCATGGATGCTTTAGCAGCATACTTGCTTGCAGAAGGGTTAACATCCACACCATGAGTCATAGGCACATGATCCATATGCTCAACCCCACCGACAAGATACACATCACCAAGACCAGCTTGAATATTAGCACCTGCAATATGCAGAGCACTCATTGATGAGCCGCACAAACGGTTAACTGTTTGTGCTGGCACACTTTTAGGAATATCAGTCAAAATTGCCGCATTACGCGCCACGTTCATAGACTGTTCTAATGTTTGGTTAACGCAGCCCCAAATAATGTCTTCAATTTCAGCTGCCTTAGCTCCAGGGTTGCGAGTTAACAGGGCACGCATAACCGCAGCAGATAGCTCTTCTGCGCGCACATTGCGAAATGCACCTTTTTTGGCCTTAGCCATAGCTGTGCGTACACCATCAACGATGACGATATCTCTTGGTTGCAGACTCATTGTTTTTCTCCAAAAATTCGATTAACCGATCACTTAGCCGTAAAAACTCTGGCTTTTTTCAGCCATTTCACGCAGTTTATCTGTTGGGCTATACAAGGGGCCTAATTCAGCAAGGGAATCCGCCAACTCAACAAACGCCTTAACACCTAAAGCATCGATATAACGTAAAGCCCCACCACGGAAGGGAGGGAAGCCAATACCATAAATCAGGGCCATATCCGCTTCTGCCGGCGTCTCAACGATACCGTCTTCAAGGCAGCGTACGGTTTCCAAGCAAAGAGGAACCATCATGCGAGCAATAATATCTTCCTCGGTAAGCTCACAAGCTTCCTGAATCAAAGGCTTGATCAGCTCGTAGGTCGAAGCATCGAAGACTTTCTTAGGCTTGCCTTTGCGATCTTCTTCATAACGGTAGAAACCAGTATCATTTTTCTGACCGAGGCGGCCTTCTTCGTTCATCACATTCAAAATAGTCTTACCATCACGCTTCATACGCTCAGGGAAGCCTTCAGCCATGACTTCATTGGCATGCAGTGCGGTATCCAGGCCCACCACGTCCAACAGATAAGCAGGACCCATGGGCCAACCGAATTTCTCCATGACTTTATCCACTTTCTGGAAGTCAGCGCCCTGTTCAAGCAGCCCAATAAAGCCACCGAAATAAGGGAAGAGAACACGGTTGACCAAAAAGCCTGGGCAGTCGTTGACAACAATGGGGGTTTTGCCCATTTGCTTGGCATAGGCCACAGTTGCCGCGATGGCTGTTTCAGAAGACTTTTCACCACGAATAACTTCGACCAAAGGCATGCGATGCACAGGGTTGAAGAAGTGCATACCACAGAAGTTTTCGGGGCGCTTCAGGTTTTTAGCCAGGCTGGTAATTGAAATAGTAGAAGTGTTGGACGTAATAATAGCGTCTTCTGCAACCTGATCTTCCAGCTCCGCCAAAACAGCTGATTTAACCTTGGGGTTTTCAACAACCGCTTCTACCGTCAGATCAACATCTTTAAAGTCGCCATAGGACAGAGTAGGACGGATGCGCGCCAAGGCTTCACCCATCTGGTCAGCAGTAATCTTTTTGCGTTGAACCTGTTTGGACAGCAGCTTGTTGGCTTCTTTCAGACCCAGCTGCAGCGCCTCTTCATTGATGTCTTTCATCATGATAGGCGTCCCCTTGGAAGCGGACTGATAAGCCACGCCACCACCCATGATGCCAGCACCTAGAACAGCTGCTTTTTTGGTGGGGTTAACCTGCTTCTCGTAAGCACCTGCTTTTTTCTTGACCAGCTGATCATTCAAGAAGAGGCCAACCAGGTTGAAGCAAACATCCGTTTTAGCCATTTTGGCGAAGGTTTTGGCTTCAACTTCCTGCGCTTTTTCACGCTTGGCGGTTGCACCCTTCTGAATGGCTTTAATGGCTTCAACGGGAGCCGGATAATGAGGACCTGCTTTACCGGCAACAAAACCCTTGGCGGTTTCAAACACCATCATGGATTCAACAGGATTCAGTTTGAGAGGTGCCTTCTTTTCTTCACGACGGGCTTCCCAGTTCAGGTTGCCAGCTTGTGCTTCAGCCAGAATATCCAAGGCTGTTTCTCTTAGTTGCTCTAGGGGTACAACGGCATCAACTGCACCCACTTTCAGAGCCACTTCTGCTTTGTTCTCGGTACCACCAGCAATCCATTCGATTGCATTATCAGCACCAATCATTCGCGGCAGGCGCACACAGCCACCCCAACCGGGGATGATACCCAGTTTGGTTTCAGGCAAACCTATTTTGGCTTTTTCAGCCATGACCCGAAAATCAGTCGTAAGCAGCATTTCACAGCCACCGCCCAAGGCCAGCCCATTAATGGCGGTTACTGTGGGGTAGGGTAAGTCTTCAATACGGTTGAATAGCTGATGAACTTTAAGGTTCATCTCAACCAGAAAGTCCTCGGATTTACCAAAGACAGAGTGGAATTCAGTAATATCGGCGCCAACAATAAAGGCTTCCTTGGCACTAGTAACCAGCAACCCCTTAATATCTTGTTGTTTTTGTAAGGCCGCAACTGCTTCTTCTAACTCCAGAATGACAGCAGTGCTCAGCTTATTAATGGACTCACCTTTTAAGTCAAAGGTGAGCTCAGCATTTCCATCACTGAGGGTTTTTACCTCGAGGGCTTTGCCTTGGTAAATCATCGCGTGATCTCCAGCTTCTTGTTGTAAAAAATGGACAGACACCTTCAAACAAACTTTTCATACAGTCGTTTGAACTTGAGACTAAGAGTCGTCCATCCAAGCTTAGTTGTCAAGCCATGCAAAGCATTTCAGTTTGAAAATTTAACCCGCTCTATAGCCTGAACCTGCAGTTTACGACCCAGATCAGATGAAGACTGAAAGCGGCCTATCACTTGCACTCTTTCACCGAGGTAGTCCTCGACCTTCGTAGAGGGCGATAAACCCACTCGGTTATAATGGCCGTCTTCCAGCCAGAAATGCTCTGGCTCCTCAAGGTGGTGTACCACTCCCTCAACCACTAGAGTTTTACCCTGATAAGCGCCTGAATGAAGAACCAAAAAACCTAAAGGAACCTCTTCTTGCGCGGGTGAGCAGCCAAGCAAGAGCAAACCTAAAGCCAGTAGAACCGCTGCATTAACTCGCATAACCTACTCCATTTAATAATGCTTGATTTATTTCTTAAAGGTCGGGGTGTGGGGTAAACGCTCAACGAGCCAATCGATTAACACTCTAACCGCGGGCACTAGACCCTGCCGATACTGGTAAACCAGGTGCAGGTGGCTTACCGGCAATTGCCATAGTGGTAAAACTCGCACTAGCTGACCTGAATGCAAGTAATCCTGACATAAATCTTCTGGCAAAGCAGCGACTCCTTGCCCTTTAGCCGCCGCTTCTTTTAATAACCACAAATCGTCGGTTAGTAATCTTGGCTGATGAGTAATGGTCACTTTTTCACCTTGAGTTGATGTTAACTCATACACATAGCGCCCCTGTGAATAGGGCATGGATAAACTAGGCCAAGCAAGCAAATCTTGAGGCTGACGAGGCTCACCTCGCTCAGCCAGTGCCAGGGGGCTAGCAACCAAGCACTGAGCGGAAGGCGTAAGTGAACGCGCAACCAGTGAAGAATTCTCTAACCCTGCACGCACTCGCAACGCAATATCAACCTGATCATCAAGCAAATTAACTGGCTGGTTGGTTACCCAAAGATCAACCTGAACTTCAGGGTAATAAGCCATAAACTCAGGAATCAAGCTAACCAACATATTTTGACTCACGGCATAGGGTGCACTCAAACGCACCCGACCGCGCGGCTTATCTTGAGCTCTTCGAGTCACCTCTTCCGCAGCCGTGGCTGCTGCCACCAAGGCCTGACAAGGCTCTAAGAGCTCCCGACCTATTGCAGTTGGTACCAGTTTACGTGTTGTTCGGTGCAATAAACGCACCCCCTGTTGCTCTTCCAGCTCAGCAAGGCGCCGACTTAAAGTCGACTTAGGGATCCCCAATACTCGCGAGGCCTGGCTGAAACTCCCCTGCTCAACCACCTGAGCAAAAAGTGCAAAATTAGTAAGATCTTTCATTTTCTTCCCAAAATTGGAACAGTTATTCTCATTTTAGACCACTAGTTGTTAGCGAACAAAAGCTCTACTCTGATGTTGAGAATTTGAAGTCAACTTAGGAGCTCAAAAAATGAATATTCTTCACTTGGATTCAGGCTTGTTTGCTGAACAGTCGGTTAGTCGTCAGTTATCTAAACAGCTTGTACAGCAGCTGCAAGCCGTTCACCCTGATGCTCAGGTCACCTACCGCGACCTGGTTGTCAATCCAATCAATCATTTGGATGCTGAAATACTGACTGCTGGTGCCACTGCTGAAAACCAACGCAATCAGCGCCAAATGGAGGAGTTAGCGCTCACCGAGCAGCTTCTTGAAGAAGTTTTTGCTGCAGACATCATCCTTCTCGGCGCTCCCCTGTATAACTTTGCCATTCCTTCACAACTTAAAGCATGGATTGATCGTATCGCACAAGCAGGGCGAACCTTCCGCTATACTGAGCAGGGCCCCGAAGGACTTCTAAAGGGCAAGAAAGTTTATTTGGCTTCAGCGCGGGGTGGTATTTACAGTGAAGAACCAGCTGCTGCAATGGAACATCAGGAAAGCTACCTAAAAACGCTTCTCGGCTTTATTGGTATTACAGATATCACCATCATTCGTGCTGAAGGCTTGAATATGGGTGATACCATGCGGGAGGCTGCAATTAGCCAAGCCAGCGAGGCCATCAACAATTTGGCTTAAGCATCAAACAGAGTTGCTGGTCTCGGCTTAAAGGTCATGGCCTGCAACTCTGCCTGTAAAACTTCCGCCTGCAAAGGCGCTTCACTAATGAGCTCTAAGCGAGAGTCTCGCCGATAGGCCAAGGGCGCAACAACCAGTTCACTGCCTACTTTATTAAAGCTGCGCCAATGGCGGCTACCTACACGCACCACGGCTTTCAAACGCATTAAATCTTGGCGATCCATCCACTGATAAAGCAAATCTTCATCAAAGGCCGTATCGCGATGAAAAACCCAACCTAAAGAATAAGCACCCTGCCCTGACCCTTGTAAGCAAACTGGATGCTCTGGCTCAGGTAAAGTCAGTTGAGGTAGTCCGATAGCCGGCTTTAAAAGAGACGCTTCTGGCTGGTGTCCACTGGTCACCGCTAAGGCTGCTTGTTGGTGAATCAGCTGTTGTGCTTCATCCAATACCTGGTACGGAAGCTGACCCTGCTGACAACTCAGCACAGCCAGTTTGGGCGGAAAGAAATTTTGCGCTTGAGTTAAAGCACGCGCCTGGCAGGCTTCGTCAGCTAAGTCTATTTTATTGAAAACTAAAATATCGGCTAAAGAAATCTGATCTTGAAAAACTTCATGCTGAAGAACACGAGGGTCATCAAGTTGCCGCGGATCAACCAGATTAATTAAAGGACGCAGCTCAACATAAGGAGCAAACTGCTCACCCGTTAACAGGTCAACCAAGCCAGCTGGATGACCTAAACCCGTCGGCTCAATCAGCAGCCGATCTGGCCGGTAACGTTGCAACAAATTAACTAGAGTGACTGTTAGAGTTAAGCCCAAGGCACAACAAATACAGCCACCTGGCAGCTCCTTAACACGCAACTCATCGTTGCCTTCATACAAGCTGCCATCAATACCTACCTGACCAAATTCATTAACAATTAAAGCCCAACGTTCGCTAGCGGGTTTCTGAGCGATCAATTGCTGAATTGCTGTCGTCTTACCCACACCTAAAAAACCAGTAATGAGGTGAACGGGAACCTTTTTATTTGATTTTTGCACTTAAAGCGCACCTTCTTGAGTTAACAAATAGCGTTTCAACTCCAAACCCCAGCGATAGCCACCTAGACCACCATCTTTGCGCACAACCCGATGACAGGGAACCAAAAGCGCAACAGGGTTAGCGGCACAAGCTGAAGCAACCGCCCGGACGGCTTGAGGACGGCCTATTTGGTGTGCCAACTCAGAATAACTGACCAGCTGGCCTTTTGGCACTTGCAGCAGTGCTTGCCAAACTTGTAACTGCAAGTCGCTGCCCTTTAAATCCAAAGGTAAAACTGAAACCAGCTGCGGGCAGGCCAAAGCCTCACTTATTTTTTGATTCCACAAGATGCGCTGGCCAGCTGGCAAAGGCTGCACTCCAGCCAACTTTAAGTGCTGGACGTTAGCCGTATAGTCATCTATACCTAAACTCAACGGGGTTAATGAGCAAAGACCACGAGAGGAAACAACGAAAATTGCACTGCCCCAACCCATTCGCAACTCACCCCACTGATAAGGAAAAGCTTGAGGTGTAAGCAGTTTTTTAAGCCACATCACTGAATACCAGGCTTTAATCGTTTAAAATAAGTTAATATGCTTTTCAACTAATAAACCTCATGGAGTCAACTGCATGGTGGCAAACAAATTAACAAACCTTAAGCTAGGGTATCAAATCTCTCTTTGGCTACTGGGCCTCGGCCTTCTTAGCTTAATGCTGGCTTTTTTTTGGGTACAGTCTTTACGCAGCGGTTTAGAAGCCACCACCCTAGAGCGCCGATCAGAAGTTCTAGCCGACACACTCAATAATCGCCTAGAAACCAAGTTTGATGTTGGCATTACCAATGCCGTTATCTTCGCTGCACTCCCTGAAGTCCAACAGGCTCTAGCCAGCCAAGACCCTCAGCTAGCAGCGGCCAGTATTCAAGCGTTCCGCCAACAATATGCCGAGTATACCAATTACCAAGGCATTCAAGTGCATATTAGTAACGCGCAAGGCCAAGCTTTTTATGATTCCACCCCACGCCCCTCAGGAAGTGCCAATACCTCCCAAGGCTTCACTCAAGCTCAGCGCAACAGCAAAGCAACCGCTCACTTTGAACGGGATGCCAATGGCAACGTGCTTATTCGTGCTTTTGCACCCATTAAAAACAACGGCGAAACCCTCGGTGTCGTTGAACTCACTCAGGGCGTGGGCAGTATTAGTCGCGACTTTGCAGGCGAGGGGACACGTTATCTAATGTTACTCAATCGCGAGCAATTAGCATCTAATCAACCTGCTTGGAACAATCAGCGGGTGAGTGAAAGTTATGTGGTCGCCAATGATCGTTGGTTCACAGACGAGGTGATTGCTTTTGCTCGCCAGCAGAACATTGACCAACTTCTTCAGCAGGGCTCGCACCTGGGCGACAACTACTTTGCCTATGCTTTGCCTGTCTATGACAATAATAACCGTTTACTAGCCGTTCACCTTCTGGGACTACCTGCCAACTTTGTTAACAGCATCATAGATGAATCAACAGCCATTGCAGACAGCTTGCTGCTGGGTATGCTGCTACTTATTTTACTGTTGATTATTGCTGTTATTGTTCTGGTACAGCGTCTTATTGTC
>SKIX01000256.1 GCA_007116195.1 Marinospirillum sp.
CCAAGGCACCTCTGGCACTCCAGAAGCACTTCGCCGCTCAGCTGCCCAGCAACCTGCGGCAGGCGCTGGCTGTCATAACTGAATTCAAGCGTCAGCCTGAAGCTACCTTGAGTGTCCAGCAATAAATCCTGCGCTCTTCGCATGGATTCAAGCGGCAACTCTAAACGGATCTCCCGTCGAGCTGCGCACAGCTTATAAGGATCCAAGGGTTCTTGCAGGTAATCATTTGCCATAAAATTCAAGCGCGCAATAATAGAGGGACAGGGCGTCTCTGTCAAAGCCGTTTTACTTGCACGGCAAGACAAGGAGCGCCATTCTAGTGGTTTAACCTGACTAAGTCACCCCTTCTAAAGGAAAACACCATGCCTGAACTGATCTTGGCATCCAGCTCACCCTATCGACGCCTGCTACTAGAAAAACTACAGCTCAAGTTTCGTTGCGCTAGCCCTGAGGTAAATGAAACTCCGCTACCGAATGAAACAGCGAAACAGCTAGTCACGCGGCTTGCCGAAAGCAAAGCACGTGCACTGCAGCGACGCTTTCCTAAAGCGCTTATCCTGGGGTCAGATCAAGTCTGCTGCCTAGGCGACCGGCAGCTTGGCAAACCTGGCGGAAGAGACCAAGCCATTGAGCAACTAAGCTATTTACAGGGCCAAAAAGTTAGCTTTCTAACTGGCCTCTGTCTACTTAATGCGGCGACCAACCAAGCGCACACCCTGGTCGACGAGTTCAGGGTACACTTTCGCTCACTAACACCTGAACAAATCGCCGCCTATGTGGATCGTGAACAACCTTGGGACTGTGCTGGCAGTTTTAAATCTGAAGGCCTGGGCATCGCCCTCTTTAATAAACTTGAAGGGGACGACCCCAATAGCTTGATTGGCCTGCCGCTCATCCGCCTGAGCGAGTTACTCAGGCAGCAAGGCATAGAGGTGCTTAGTGCTGAATCTTAGGAGCCATTAACTCAACCAAAGCAGCCTTGAAAGCCGTACCCAGGCGCTTTTCCAAGCGCTCCCAAGGGCTGGGTTCGGGTGTGTAGTTAACGCTGCGCTCCACACCCAAGTCAGCCTGGAGCGTGTAGATCGAACCCAGCTCATCAATCAGGCCTAACTCCAATGCCAGCTCACCACTCCAAACCAGACCAGAAAAGATGCTAGGATCATCTACTAGGCGGTCACCCCGGCCCTCTTTGACCCGCGCGATAAACTGCTGGTGGATAGAATCCAACACCCCCTGCCAAAAAGCTTCTTGTTCCGCATCGATATCAGTAAAAGGATCAAGAAACGCCTTATTATCACCCGAAGTAAACACCCGCCTTTCAATACCCAGACGCTCGATAGCTTCTGTAAATGCAAACCCACCAGAAACCACCCCGATGGAACCCAGCAAGCTCGCGCGATCAGCAATTAAATGGTCAGCCGCGACTGCAACATAGTAGCCGCCAGAAGCTCCCAGATCCTCAATCACCGTATAAACAGGCATATCAGGATGCTGCTCTCGCAAGCTTCGAATACCTTCGTATATCTGCCCTGCCTGAACCGGGCTACCGCCAGGGCTATTAATCTTCAAGACGACCGCCTCAGCTGTCGACGAGCGAAAAGCACGCTGAGCGCCTGCTAGAACCCGTTCAGCACTAGCTCGGCTATCACCCGAAATGGCTCCTTTAATTTCTACCACCGCTAAATGTGGTTGATCGGAAGGGCGAGCCGTCTCAGAAAAAGGCATGAGATTTCTGCTGGAGCCAAAAACCAGCACAATAATGACGAGAGTAAAGGCCATGCGTAGCAAACCACCCCAGAAACGCCCTCGCCTGGCACGACGTTGCTCCAGGAGAACCTCTTTGGCCCAAGCCTGCATCCACTTCTCCGGCGGTGCACTACTTGCCTGGTCTTTTCCTTTCTCTTTCTGAGCTAAGCGCGCCTGCTCAGCTTCCAAAGGCTTGGCCTGGCTAGTCCAAGGGTCCTGCTGTTGAGATTCAGTTTGTTTAGCATCATCATTCATTGTTAAGAGTTCCAGTTCTTGATCAGAGTTTCTACCGCTTTCCAACTTGCATCCGGGCGAGCTTCTACCTGTAAACGCTTAGCTGAAAGAGGGTCATTAAACACCAGGCGACGCGCATGCAAAAACATGCGTTTAGCGCCTGCCTGCTCAAAGCGCTGATTCACTTGTAAATCACCATATTTGGGGTCACCCACCAGGGGAAAGCCAGCAGAACGAGCATGAACACGAATCTGATGAGTACGACCGGTAACAGGTTCCGCTTCAATTAAAGTAAAACCACCCAAGCGTTTTAACACCTTAAAGCGGGTTAGAGACTTCTTGCCTTCACCTGGGGCAGCAATACGCATTCTGCGTTCACCGGAAGGCGCAGATGCACGATCAATAGGAGCATCAATTTCACGCAAACACGCAGGCCAGCTGCCTACCACCCAAGCTTGATAAAATTTTCCCATGCTTTTTTGTTTAAGCTGATCTTGAAGTGAGTTAACCAACTGACGCGACTTGCCTAACAAAATACAGCCTGAAGTATCTTTATCCAAGCGATGAACCAACTCAAGGCCTTCAAGTTCAGGCCTGATCTGACGCAGCGCTTCGATCAAACCAACGCGAACACCACTACCACCATGCACCGCCAAGCCCGCTGGTTTATTGAGCACCAACACCTGGTCATTTTCAAAGCAAACCGCTTCTCCCAAAAGCAGCTCTCTCAAACTATCGCCAACAGGTGTATCAGCCGCTTTTTGACTCAAACGTAGCGGAGGTATTCGAATAATATCTTCTAGCTGCAAACGCGTTGTCGCCTTGGCCCGCTTCTTATTGACCCTGACCTCACCTTTGCGAATGATCCGATAAACTAGGGTTTTAGGTGCACCTTTAAGCTGATTAAGCAAAAAATTATCCAAACGCTGGCCCACGGCATTCGCTTTAACTTCAAGATATTGCACACTTGCAACGGCAGCTTGAGCAGGCTTTGATGGCATCATAACGATAACAAACACTCTAATTCAAAATACCTATTATGAGCAGTCGCCAGCAGAATTACTAATCTTCTCTGGAGTGATTGCCGCCTTAATCAAGGGCTGTTATGATGTCGACGCGCGAAAAAGGGCTTGACCCTCATGAAGCGCCTGCACCCATAATTTAAGTAACTCAAGGTGGGCAACACGCAGGCCAGCGCAGGATGAATTTTAATCAGCGTCTGATGTCTTAATTCAGACTGAAGAAAACCGCGGCTCAGAAACGCGTGTTGTGACAACTTATTTTACCTTGTACTGATCGGCTAATGCCCTCCGTTTTAGTGAATCTTAGTTTTGTAAACTGAAGCCCAACATGCTGAACTCAGCAGGCGACAGAAATTTAAAGCTCATTACACACGAGCAGAAACACCGAAATGGAGAACCTCAGGTAAACGCTTGATGCATTTGCCGGTATTCGCCGTGTGAGTACAAAGAAACTAACTACCTACAACCCGCCGTGCCTGGGCTGCCAAACAATTGGAAGCCTCCATGAAACGTATGCTAATTAATGCAACCCAGCCAGAAGAGCGCCGGGTTGCCCTTGTCGATGGTCAAAGACTCTATGATCTGGATATCGAATCTGGATCACGCGAATCCAAAAAAGCTAACATCTACCGTGGTCGCATCACCCGTGTTGAACCAAGTTTAGAAGCTGCTTTTGTCGACTTTGGCGCTGAGCGCCACGGCTTTTTACCACTTAAAGAAATTAGTCGTGAGTACTTTGCCAAAAACCCGGGTGAAGGCCGTAATGCTATACGCGACCTCGTTAAAGAAGGCACTGAAGTCATTGTTCAGGTTGATAAGGAAGAGCGAGGCAACAAGGGGGCCGCGCTAACAACCTATGTCAGCCTAGCTGGGCGCTACCTGGTTTTGATGCCTAATAATGCACGTGCAGGCGGCATTTCTCGGCGCATCGAAGGAGAAGAGCGCGCAGCCCTTAAAGAAGCCATGAACAGTCTGAACGTGCCTAAGGGCATGGGTGTGATCGTTCGCACGGCGGGTATAGGCCGATCCAGCGAAGAACTGCAGTGGGATTTGGATTACCTCATCAAAGTTTGGGAATCCATCAATCAAGCCGCGGTAGAAAAGCCTGCCCCTTTCCTGATTTACCGTGAATCCAATGTCATTATCCGCGCTCTAAGGGATTATCTGCGCCAAGATATCGGTGAAGTGCTCATCGACAGCCAAGAAGTTTATGACCTGGCACAAAGCTTTATTCAACAGGTCATGCCTTCCTACCAAAGCAAAATTAAGTTCTACCAGGATGACGTTCCGCTATTTTCTCGCTTCCAGATCGAAAGCCAAATTGAAACCGCTTTTCAACGCGAGGTAAAGCTACCTTCAGGCGGCTCTATCGTCATCGATCACACCGAGGCACTGGTTTCTATCGACATCAACTCAGCTCGCGCGACGCGTGGTGGTGATATCGAAGAAACTGCATTGCAAACTAACCTGGAAGCGGCTGACGAAATTGCTCGCCAATTGCGCCTGCGCGATATCGGCGGCCTTATTGTTATTGATTTTATCGATATGAGCCCAACACGCAATCAACGTGAAGTTGAAAATCGCATGCGTGATGCGCTTAAAATTGATCGGGCACGTGTACAAATCGGCCGTATTTCCCGCTTTGGCCTTTTAGAAATGTCGCGTCAGCGTTTACGCCCCTCTCTAGGCGAAACCAGCGGTGTCGTCTGCCCGCGCTGCGACGGTCAAGGCACTATTCGAGATGTGAAGTCTCTTGCGCTCTCGATCCTGCGGCTGATCGAAGAAGAGGCGATGAAAGATCATACCGCCCAGATTCGAGCCATCCTACCTGTTTCTGTTGCAACCTTCTTGCTCAATGAAAAGCGCTCAGCCCTGCATGACATCGAAAAGCGTCAGCAAGTCGAGGCCTTAATTATCCCCACGCCTGAAATGCATACCCCTCATTATGAAGTACTGCGTATGCGTAATGATGAACTGGAAGAAACTGATAACGAAGCCAGCTACGAACTGGACATTCAGGTCAATAATGACAAAGAAACCACCAGTGATAACAACAAGGCCACGGGCTTTGCTCAAGCGGCAGTACAAAACATTATCCCCAATGCGCCAGCACCCGATGCACAAGCCAATGAAAGCGCAACAAACGCCACTGCTAGCCCAGCAGCTCCCCAAGCAACAGGCCTTTTTGTTCAGCTAGGCCGTTTTTTCAACAAGCTCTTTGCTAATGAAAAGCCTCAACCTCAAGCTGAAAAAGTCGAAGCAACACCTGCTCCGGCCACGACCAAGAAATCAGAGCCTCGTTCGAGTTCACGCAGCGATACCCAGCGCTCATCTAGTGGTAACCAGCGCAATCGCTCAGATAACCGTCGGGGTCGCCGCTCATCATCTAATGATACCCGTCGCTCTGATGCCGGTAAAAATAAATCCAACCCAGACAATCGCTCGACCAAGGTGACTGAAACAGCCAATACTCAAGAGGCTACAGCACCTAAAGAAACGCCGCCAAAAGAACAGGCTCCAAGCAAGCCTTCGCGCAACAACCCACGTCAACGCCGCCGTAATAAGGCCGTTACCGGTGATGCAGCCACACCACCGAATTTCGAAGAACTAAAGAAAGAGCTATTGCCCGCCGAATCAATAGCTGAGGATGCAGATGCCGCAGCGGGCCCTGTTGTTGCTGCTGCAAAAGCCAGCCAAGCAGCGCAACAACCTGAG
>SKIX01000133.1 GCA_007116195.1 Marinospirillum sp.
ACCACCACCAAGCCAAAAAACACTAGAGGATTAATTAAATCGCCCCGGCGGCGCACCTGAAGACGCCATTCACGTGCCAACGCAGCTAAAAAGACAGCTAGCAGCCCAGGTAAGTTCGACTTTTTTTTATCGAGGCGACAAAAAGCCACACCTTGATCTTGCTTATGCATGAGCTACACCTTACGCCTGAGGGGGCGCTAATTGAATTTTTTGCAGCCCTTGCAAGGACTCCAGTGCATGATGACTGGTCAAAATAACCGCCCCTCCTTCAGCAGCATGGTCTGCTAACAGACGCTCCATAGCCGCAACACCGCTCTTATCTAAAGCGGTAAAAGGCTCATCCAGCATCCATAGGGGCCGTTGTGTAAATAGCAAGCGCGCTAGAGCAACTCGTCGTTTTTGTCCTGCTGACAGCTGATGACAGGGCTGATCTTCAAACCCCCTTAAGCCGACGCGATCCAACGCACTTTCCAAGCGTTCTTCGTCATCAAAACCATCTAAAGCAGCAAACCAGTGTAAGTTTTCCAGAGGTGTCAGCTCAGCTTTGATGCCCGCTAGATGCCCAATAAAAACCAGCGATTGGTTAAAATCATCACGACAGGCCTCTAAAGGCTGCCCTTGCCAAAAAAGCTGACCTGCAGTGGCAGGCAAAAAGCCAGCCAGAACTCGCATAAGGCTGGTTTTGCCAACACCATTGGGGCCTTCTAGCTGAAGTAATTCGCCAGCTTGAACGCTAAAGCTAAGATCAGAAAATAGCAGGCGCTCATCCCTTTCACAGGCCAGGTGTTCAACGGCAAGAAGCGGTGGAGCTGTAGCAGAGGTCAACATTAAAAAGTTTTCTTAGTAAAAAGAGTGTTCAAAAGAGAAGCACACTTTACTATGATCCTGCTATAACTACCAGATAACCCCAAGCGGTTAACTTATGGAGATCCAGTATGCAAGGGCTGCCAGCCACCAGCACCCACCGCAGTGAAGCAGCAACTCAAGCGACTCAGCAAGCACTCAGAGGCGTAGCCACCGAAAGCCGCTCTCCTTTAGGCAGCGGGCAAACAGCTAATGCTCAAGTTATAAATAGCGAAGCAGCGAGAGAGGGTCAGGGTTATCGCGTTCAAGTTCAGCTAACTAGTGGTGAGCAGCTCACTTTACGGATGGACCGCCCCCTTGCTGAGGGCCAAACCCTGCAGCTTACGGGCCGTGGCGAACAACAGGTCGATCTGCGCTTAACCCAGCCAGCTGCCCAACTTCAGCAGCTTACCCAACAACTCAACCAGCTTATGAGCCAGCTACCCGGGTTTAATGCACGACCTGCAACCAGTTCCAGTTTGCCGCTAACGCCGGGGCAAAACCTTTTTGCACAAGTCACTGGCAGCCAAAGCCTGCCTGCCACAACAACTCAACCAGCTGGCTCCCAGTTTCAAGTTCAACTGCTAACGCCATCTGGACAACATTTAACACTGATCACTGACCGCCCTCTGCAACCAGGGCAGCAAGTTCAGGTTAGTCGCCTTGATTCCAGCCTCAATCTGGAAATCAAACCCTTATCACAACAGGCAACTCAATTACTGAGCTACTTACAAGCACTGCAGCCTGCTGCGACTCAGACCAGCAGTCGCTCTGATACCAGCCTGCAGAGCTTGCTTCAGGCAGCTAGCGCCCAGCTTCGCCAGGCCTTGCCACGCCAAGCTCCACTGCAGCAACCTTTACAGCAACTGAGTCAGCTCGTCAGACAACTGCCGAGCACCCCTCCCGCAAGCCAGCCACCAATAACCCCAAGCAATCTGACCAGTCGTCTAACAGCCGCCTTAACGACCAGCAGCGCCCCTGCATTTCATCCGGCTACTCAGAGTACACCGAGCTTAAGAGAGCATCTCACCAGCCTTTTGCAGCTTATACCCCAGGGCAACCGACCTCCGAGTGCTCAGCAGTTGCAAACCTTTATCCCTTTTAGCGGCCTTTTATTAGAAGCTAATTTAGTACGCGGCGTACAAACAAGCGCTCAACAAGGTGATTTAAAACTGCTGCTACAGCAAGCTAGCGCACAGCTAAGAGCAAGCAGTAGCACAGCAAACAACCCCAGCCAACAACAGCTTAATCAGCAAGTCCAGCAGCAACTGCAAACAGCTCAAGCTCGTATACAGGTGCTGCAACAAGCAAGCTTACAGGCCACCCAGTCTAGTTATGAGCGCGGTCAACCAGGGCAAATCCTGCAAATGGATTTACCTTATAGTGTGCGGGGTGAATGGTTTCAGGCACAACTTGAAATTCGCCGTTGGATTAACGAAAAGGATGCCGAAGCTGCGGCTGAAGAAGCCTCTAAAAAAACCCGTAGCTGGGAAGTACAGCTCAGCTTTGATTTAAAGAACTGGGGTAAACTCCATACACGACTTAAACTAACTGGGGTACAGCTAAAAGCTGACCTCTGGATAGAAGCGGCCGAGTCCTTTGCTGCCTTCCAGCAAGAAACTGAACTGCTAGAAGCCAGGTTAAGACGTCTCGGCGCTGAAGTTGAGAGCTTTACCTGCCACCTGGGCAAGCCTCCTGAAACCCGAGGCCAGCGCTCCAGTGAGCAAATTATCGACACGGAGATTTAAATGCGCTTTAAGCAAACCAAGCGACCGCCACGCAAAGCTATGGCACTTGCCTATGATGGCTTGGGCGCTCCGCGGCTTACGGCAAAAGGCACCGCTGCCATAGCAGAAAAGATTATTCAGATTGCTGAAGAAACAGGGGTTCCCTTGTACGAAGATGCCCAACTTGCAGCTGCTTTAGCGCATTTAGAGCTAGGGGATGAGATTCCTGAGCTTTTATATATGGCTATTGCCGAAGTTTTAGCTTTCGTTTATGACCTGGATACCCTTAAGCGCAAGACGGGGCACTAATTGATCGAGTAGTGCTCTTCTTGTTTAGGTGCTTCTCTTTGTGTTTTAAGCTCACTGTGCACCAGCACAATCAACTCAGCTTCCACTCGCGCCAGGCCACAGTTGCTGACCAAGTCATCCACACTGGCACCCATTTCAACCAGACGCACTGCATAGGCATAAGGCAAACTGCCTGGGTCGCGCTGCTCCATTTCCATTTGCCGCTCAACAGTAGAGTTTAAACGCTTCTCCACTTCGACTAGCCGGTGACCCATACCTATAGCACCACTGCCCATTGCATGGCTTTCATTACGCAAGGCTTTGATCAGTAGGTGCGATTCCTGGCGTACTTCTTCAACTTGCCGCTTTAACTTACGAATATGGGCAAAAGCAAGAAAACCCAGCCCCAAGGCCAGGATTCCAAGTAGCACAGCAAGCGTTTCAATTAAAGAAGGCATCAAGCTTAGAGAGCGGCTAGCTCAGACCACTCTTCGTCAGTCATCATTTTATTCAGCTCAACCAGAATGAGTAGCTCACCATTCTTATTGCACACGCCCTGAATGAACTTCGCACTTTCCTCATTACCGACATTAGGAGCTGTTTCGATTTCAGACTGCTTGAGATAAACCACTTCAGCAACTGAGTCGACCATGATACCAACCACTTGTTGATCGGCTTCTATAATCATAATACGAGTTGCATCGGTCACTTCGCCAGGCATCAAACCAAAGCGCTGACGGGTATCGATTACAGTGACTACATTACCGCGCAGGTTGATGATACCCAGTACATAGTCAGGAGCACCAGGCACGGGGGCTATCTCGGTATAACGCAGCACCTCTTGAACCATCATCACGTTAATACCGTAGGTTTCTTCGGCTAAACGAAAGGTAACGTACTGGAGTACTGGATCTGAGGCACTTTCAGCCTGAATTTTTTGCGGGCTAGACATGGTTAAATCCTTCAGTTCTGATGGGGTAACTACCCATGAAACATTATGCTAATACACCTGGAGGCAAAAAAACAGGGTCAACTGCTTAGCTTAACCCTAAGCATCCAGCTCTTTCAAAGCACTGAGGTTGGCAGGCTCCATTTGACCATGACCTTCCTTCAGTAGGCGGTCAAAAGCCGCCACATCTATTAATGCGCACATATGATCAATGACTGTACCAGCCAACCAAGGCCGCTTGCCTAGAGAGGTTCGCCAGCGCACTTGATCAGTTTGCAGTGAAATTGAGCGATCAACTTCATTGCAAGCCAGACCCCACACACTATTATGGATTCTAATAATCAGCTTATAAGGTTCAGGATTTTTTTCAATCAGTGCTGGTGGTAAAACCCACTGTGCAGTATCCACCATGCACACATTCATGTCATTAGAGCGCACCATACCCATAAACCAGTCTGGTTGCCCAAAAAGTGGCGTTGGCTCTTTATCAACCTTAATAATGCCACCTAGCTCGACCAAAGGCACAGCCAAAGTCAACCCTTTCACTTTAAACAGCAAGCACTCAAATCGCTCCTGAGCCCAAACTGGACGACCATTTTTCCAGCCTGGCGGTGAAGGAGGCTGGTCTGCATCAGGAACTTGCCCTTCAATCACTTGAGGCTCAACCACCGGAGGTGCTTCAGGCTCTGGATCAGCTTCCGCCACCAGCGGCTGGGCTAAGTCTTCTGCCTGGGATGCTTCTTGAACTATTTCTGGTTCAGTTTGTAGCTCAGGGGCGGTCACCTCAGTTTGAGGTTCAGGCACTTCTTCAGGTGCTAGCTGTAATTCCGGCATTAACACTTGAGGGCCTGGGTTAGCCTCTTGCAGGGCTACTTGTGGCCTTGTCGCCGCTGGCTGCTGCTGACGGGCTTGTTCAAGAGCATCGCTTAGGTGGCGGCCTTGGAAGGACTCTTCACGAGCAGCAGGCGGTGGCTCAGCAGTATTAGCAAAGGGATCGCTAAGATCTTCATCCTGAGCATCATCACTTAGCAAAGCTTCCAGATAGCCTTCTATCGCTTGCTGAGGGGTTTCATGCCAGCTCATGAGTCAGCCCCCTTTTCCGAGTCACCTGAACGACGAATTTCGCCTTCTTTTTCTTGTAAAAACTTCAGCAATACACTGTAAGCATGCACACCGCGACTGTCTTGATCTAACATAGACGCAGGCATGCCAGCAACGCTAGCATCTCTGAACTTGGTGTCTACTGGCACCATCGAATGCCAGATCACATCACCGTAGGTGTTTCTTAGCAAGCGTAAGCTTTGAATCGAGGCTTGAGTGCGTCGATCATAGAGTGTTGGAACCACAGTATAGGGCAGCGCCTGCTTACGCGCTTTGTTAATCATCTTGAGTGTACGCATCATCCGTTCAAGGCCTTTAATCGCCAAAAACTCAGTCTGAACTGGAATGATCAACTGCTCACAAGCAGCCAAGGCATTAATCATCAACAGACCCAAAACCGGCGGACTATCAATCAGCACATAGTCAAAACGATTCCAAAGCTGAGCCAGAGATTTTGCAACCACCAAGCCCATGCCGCCCTTGCCGCTCATTTGCCGCTCTAGCGTCGCTAAAGCCGTGGACGCAGCAATAATCTTCAGGCGATCATGACCGGTATCTAACAGCAGACTGGCAGGCAAAGATTCAGGTACTTGTTTGTGCTGAAAAAGATCATAAACACTTTTTTCAACACTATCAGGGTCATACTTAAAATAACTCGTTAAAGAACCATGAGGGTCTAGATCAAGCAGCAACACCTGATGACCACGGTCAGCAAGAATGCCGCCAAGGGTTACGGCAGTTGTTGTTTTGCCGACTC
>SKIX01000077.1 GCA_007116195.1 Marinospirillum sp.
ACCTGGGGCGTGTTGTCTGGGGTATCGCGTTCTTCCTCAGCCTGCTGATCGTCTCTGGGGGTTTCCGAATCACGATCCTGATGCGGTTGGGTGATCTCGGTTGCTTCCGGCTGCTCAGTCGCTGTTTCGCCCGAGGCAACGGATTGAAAGTGAATAGCCGAATAGCTGGCGATCCACCAGTTGGTCAGATTACCAATCTGAGGTGTCCTGACTTCTTTTAGCTGTTGGTTGGTAGCAGGTTCAAAGGTTTCATCACTTGCAGCCCACTCCTGGATGGTCAGTTGTGCTGCTTTAACTGCTTCTGCAAGAGGTTGTTCTTCAGAGACGCCGAGCAAGTAACCCATGCCGCTGTGCTGATGATCTTTAATTTCACCCAGTCCCAGCCATTGGCAGTAACTGGCGCGCGTCAGGGCAACATAAAGCTTGCGCAGATCTTCCGCTAAACGCTCTGCATCCGCCTGGGCAAGAATCTCGGAGCTGCTTTGCAAATGTTGCTGTAATTGCCCTTCTTCATTATGGGTTGCCAGGGGAATATCGCCAGCCTGAGTCAGGCGGCAGCTGGTTGCAAAGGGAAGAAAAACCAGCGGATATTCCAGCCCCTTGGATTTGTGAATCGTGACCACCTGAACCAGTTGACGATCACTTTCCAGGCGTACTTGCTGGGTTTCACTGTTTTCATCTGGGTTCTGATTTTGTTCTTGCAGATGACGAATCAAAGCCTGTTCGCCATCGAGTTCAATGGATGCTTTTTGTAAGAGTTCGGCAAGGTGAAGAAGGTCGGTGATCAGCCTTTCACCGCCCGGCTCTTTTAATAGCCGCTCAGCGAGGCTGAAATCCTTGATCAGCTGATGCACCAGCGCCAGGCTGCCGCGCTTTTTCCAGTCATAGTGATAGTTGGCAAATTGTTGAACCCGCTGCTCCCAGCTGAGTTCGTCTTCATTCAGTTGATTCAACGCTTTCAAGTCAAGACCCAGCAAAGGTAAAGCCAGAGCCGTACGCAGCCGTGCGTCCGTATAGGGTTCAGCAACCGCCTGTAACAGGGTCAGCAGAGCGCTGGCGGCATCCGATTGGTAAACACTGTTCCTTTCCGACAGGTAAACGCTGGGCACACCTTTTTCAGTTAAGGCCTGGCGGATGGCATTAGCTTCACTTTTATCTCTGACCAGCACAGCAATATCAGCTGCTTGCAGTGAATGACGCTTTTGAGAGTCGTCACTCTGTTCAACCAGCCAGGCTGCTTTGTTTTGAGCAGCGTTCAGCAACCGGGTGATTTGAGTGGCTGTCATCTCACTGATTTGCTGGGTATAGCTCTCCTTGGTCAGCTTGCCATCTTCACCTCGAGTGATCAGCCAGGTGTTCAGAGGGGCTTGCCGCTTGTCATTCACTTCCAGCCATAGCTCTGTCTCCTTACCGGGCGTGACGCTGTAAAAAGGAATGGGGTTGCTTTCCTGCTCCTTAAAGTAAAAGGCACCCCGCGCACGCTGTTCACCCAGTTCAAAAAGGTGATTGACCTCTTCGATGAGTCGGGGTGCTGAGCGAAAGTTCTTATCAAGCGTATATTGGCGACCTTGCGTTGCCGTTTTGGCCGCGAGATAGGTGAAGATATCTGCGCCTCGGAAGGAGTAGATGGCTTGCTTGGGATCGCCAATCATAAAAAAAGCCGTTTCTGGTCGAGGCGCTTTAATCGAATAGATAGAATCAAAAATGCGGTATTGAACGGGGTCTGTATCCTGGAATTCATCGACCAGAGCGACAGGAAACTGTTCGCGAATGGACGCAGCCAATGGCTCACCGCGATCACTGCGCAATGCCTGATCAAGCCGACTCAGGAGATCCTGATTGCTGATCAAGCTTTGCTGTCTTTTGGTTTTCTGGACTTCTGCACCGATCCAGTGGGCAGCATGCCTTAATAAATCGGCAAAGGGAGAAGGCAGGTCGGCCAACTGACCGGGTAAGGCGGCGAGTGCCTGACAACCCATGTTGTTCCAGGGGATAGCCTGCTTGTCTGTCCAGATATCATCCAGCGTTAAGGCCATTCGCTGAAAGGTTTTGCTTTTATCGTAATCAATACCAGGGTGGTCCAGATCTCCCTCAGCCCAGCGTTTGAGCTTTCCGACGATATCGCCGATGTGTTTCGCGTTCAGAGAAGTGGCTTTGTAAGCTTTCTTCTTTTTGGCTTCTACAAAAGCCCCCTCCAGGGCGGGTAAAAAGGTTTCCAACCACTTTTCTTTCAAGGGTTTGAGGAGGTTTTGTTTTTCTTGTTCAGCCTGAGCTAGCAGCTCCTTTGGGTTGCCCTGAGGGGGCTCTTGTCCTTCCAGGTGATCTAGTAGCTTGCTGGTTTTTTTCCGTGTTGCACTAGGCGAATCAAAGAAGCTCAGCACCTCTTTGAGTTCGAGATCTGAAAGCGGCAAATAAAAATGACGCCAGTAGTCTTCCGCAGCCTGCTGTGCCAGTTCAACTTCACTTTCAATAATCTGCTGCTGGAAAAGATTGCCACTGTCAAAAGCGTGTTCTTTGAGCATCCGGTAGCACCAGCCATGAATGGTCGAGATGGCTGCTTCATCCATCCATTGGGCGGCTATGTCCAGCCGGTAGGCTGCTTTAGATAAAATGCATTCGTGATCGGTTTGACCTGCAGCCTGTCCTTCAGCAATGACTGCCTGACGTAATTCCAGAAGCAGAGCATCACGGGTGGCTTCTTCAGGCTTCTCAGCACGAAACACACGGGCTGTTTCAACAAGGCGATGACGGATACGATCCCGCAATTCCTTGGTGGCCGCTTTGGTGAAGGTGACCACCAGAATGCCGGGGGGGAGCAAAGGCTTGTTGAAGGCCAGATCACCACCTTGTTGCAAGACCAGTCGCACATAGAGCAGGGCAAGGGTAAAGGTTTTACCGGTTCCGGCACTGGCCTCAATCAAAGCAGAACCCTTGAGCGGAAAAGTCAGTTGATTGAGGGATTCAGTTGATAAGCTCATGCGTTAACCTCCGTTTTAACGGCGTGATACAGGGGTTCGTAAAGCGCCCGAGTGCTGGAAGCAAAGTCTTGCTGGCTGTACAGGCAGTCAAAATCTGTGAAAACCTGGCTCAAGCGAGCTGAAGAAGCACAGTCTTTGTCATAACCCTGGCTTGCCTTGTAAGTCGCTTGCTCGTTGTTATCAGGCTCTTTGTTGAGGCTGGCAACCCATTCCATGCCCGTGCTTAAAGCCGTGGGTAAAGGTTTTTGCATGCCTTGCCACCAAAGAGTGACGAGGCTGGATAGCTGCTCTTCAGCCGCAGCAATGGAAAGTCCTTTAAAGGTGACCTGCCCCTTAGGTGTCAGCAGTTGGGTTGTCACCGGTTGCTGAACAAGTAGTTGTGCAGCTAAATGCTGCAACCAGGGTCTTGTCAGGTTTCGCCAGGCGTAGGCTTTGCTTTTTTTCTCAATAGCACTGCTCGTTTGCACGATTAACTGGCTGAATTGACTAGCATCTGCATTGGTCAGCAAATAGGGGCTGGTTAACTCGAGGGTCAGTGCTTGATCATCGACAAGAAGACTCAAAAAGCCAGTGACTGGCTTTTCAGGAGGTTGCATGTCGGCGCGCTGTCTTTGCCAGTCTTCAAAGAGCTGGTGCAAGGGTTCGATCAATTGAAGACCCAGATGCCGACCTAAAGCCCCCTCAATCAAGACGCCCTGACGGACCAGCTTCTCCAGTGCCTTGTCCAGTTGGAGAGGGTAGTTCTGAGGTGGGGTTTCTGGAACAAAGGTCTGTTGAATCAGCTGATCTTTCAATATCCAGGCTTCCAGTCCATCAAAGGCAAAATTTTCAACCTCCTGAAGTTGCTCAACTTCGCGCTCTGGGTAAACTTTTAAACGCTCCTTGTAAAAGGCATCAGCTGGACAACGCAAGAGGTCATTAAGCTGGCGCAGGGTCAGGCTGGTTTCTGGATACCAGGCCGGTAGGGTGTCGGTTGCAGTGACTGGCGTTTCAGAGTTCCGGATAAAGAGTTGTCGCCACTCGTGAGCAAAGGTGGTCAGTCGCTGGTCATTGGCAGCGGTTGCACTGTCTGGATCGGGCTGAACAAAGTAGCGAGGACTGAATGGCTGTAAAGGGTGCTCGGTGGTGAGTACCTTGAGCAGGTCCTGATCGTCCAGTTTCCACCCAGCGGCCAGGTGGTCTCTGAGTTGCCCGACCAGTACAGAAGGGGGGCGTTCGCTGTTGTCTCGGATGCTGCGACCGACCCAACTGATGACCAGTTTTTCTCGCGCTGAGAGCAGGGCTTCCAGAAACAGGTAGCGGTCGTCTTCACGGCGCGAGCGGTCACCGGGGCGGTAGTCTTTCGCCATTAAATCAAAATCAGCGGGGCGAACACTGCGCGGGTAGTCGCCATCGTTCATGCCCAGCAGCCAGACCTGCTTAAAGGGAATCGCCCGCATGGGCATCAGGGTGGCAAAGTTGATCGCCCCGCCCAGGAATTTCTGGGTCAGATTGGGCTGATCCAGTGCGCCTAAAAGTTCTTCGCGTACGACTTCCAGTGGGAGCTCTTCTTCAACCAGGCTGCCTTCTTGCCAGTAGCTTTCTAGGTTTTCCAGCTGAATATCCAGATTGTTTAAAGCCCAGGCATCGGCTTTGCTGGTGTCCATAAAAAAGGTCTGGATCAGCTGGTTAAGCTGCTCGATCCACTGCTCCGGGGTGTGGCGTTGTTTAAGAGTTTCTCGCGTGCTCTGCAGATCTCGCAGGAGCTGATCTAGAGGCCCTAAGAGGGCGGCTTCCAGACCGGCGACTTCATCATGAGGTTCTATGTCTTTCCAGGCTTCACTGCTCCCGGTTGCAAAACCGAGCAGTAAACGGCGCAGGCCAAACAGCCAGGTGTTTTGTTCGCTTGCGGGTAAATCCAAGTCGGCGCGCTGGTGTGCATTCAGCCCCCAGCGAATATTAGCGCCCTGAATCCATTCTTTTAAACGCGGCAGGTCGGCTTCTGCCAGACCATACTTCTGGCGCAGCGCAGGGGTGTCGAGCAGGTCCAGCAGCTCACTGACTGCAAAGCGTGCGCCAGGCAGGTGCAGGAGTTTTTCCAGAGCAATCAGCAGGGTGTTCTGACCGCGCTGCCCCTGGTCAGCAATATGAAAGGGCAGGAAACGCGGGTCGCGCTCTTCGCCGTGACCGGCATAGCGACCAAACACGGCTTGAATATGGGGTGCGTAGACATTGATGTCCGGCACCATTACCAGCACTTCGCGCGGGGGCAGCTGTGGATTTTTCTCAAATTCAGCCAGCAGTTGGTCGTGCAGAATTTCCACCTCGCGCTGAGGTGAGTGGGCCATCAGAAACTGCAGACTGGTGTCGGTTTGTGGATCGATAGCGGTTGGCTGGTTCTGGCGTTCTTTCAGCGGGCGCAGGTTGAGAATGTCCGATTGCAGTTGCGTCAGCAGGCAGTTGTTGTCTTTTTCATCTAGAGGGTCGCGGTAGAAGTCGATGTTCTTTTGCAGGGCTTTCCAGATGCGCTCCTGGTAGCGAGTGGGTTCATCCTGTTCATCCAGCAGATGCAAATAATCCCGCCCTTGCTTGCCCCAGGAAGCCAGCAGCGGGTGACCTTCCAGATGCAGGTCTTCCGGGTTGAGGCTGGCGTCGATTTTACGATCCTGAATGCGTCGGTATTCGCG
>SKIX01000216.1 GCA_007116195.1 Marinospirillum sp.
CTGCCCAGCCACCATCAACCAGGAGAGGTGCGGATTACTCTTGATCCTCTGCCTCGTACCCGGCTGGGGAAATTGCGTCGCCATAAATTAAAGGAGATGTTTACGCGGCTGAATGAGCAGGATGAAGTATCTGAAGCAAAATCCGAACCGATCCAACCTGAAAGTATGGCACCCGAAGACCAGCAGTTGCTTTCAGACCCCTCAGCCGAGCAAACCTGGCGGTATCTGGCCCAGCGGTTTCATGATGTTCGCCTAACCCCGGATAGTGGCTTGGCGCGGGATTTAAGAATTGACTCACTCAGTTGGGTCGATTTAACCGTGGCCTTGCGTGAGCAGGCCGGAATAGAGCTGGATGATGCCGCTATCGCCCGAGTGGAAACAGTACGGGACCTGCTTAACGAAGCCGCTGGGGCTGCCAGCACGGATGAAACCGGGAAGGATTTGCTCAGCTCGCTTGCACATGCAGAAACCCTGCTGGATGACGAACAAAAGGCGATGCTGGAACCGCGTAGTCGATTGCAGCGGATGAGCGGAGTGGTTTTGCTGGGGGTGGCCAAAGTGATCAGTTATCTATTTATGGACTTAAAAGTAACGGGCAAGTTGCCCGAGCAGGGCAGGTATCTGATTGCACCCCGGCATTTAAGCCTGTTGGACCCAGTGCTGTTGGCAAGTATTTTTGGTCGCCGTCAGCTGAAATCAATTTACTGGGCAGGCTGGACAGGCATTCTTTTTTCCGGTCCCTTAATGAGCGGGTTGAGCCGCTGCGCTCGTGTTCTGCCCATTGACCCAGGCTCAGCGCCTCGGAGTAGCCTGGCTTTTGCTGCTATTAGCCTGGGGCGCGGCAATAGCCTGGCCTGGTTTCCTGAAGGCCAGCGCTCACCGGATGGCCAGTTGCAAGCCTTCAAACCAGGGCTGGGTTTGGTGCTGCGTGCCCAGCCAGTACCGGTGATCCCCATCTGGATTGAGGGAACGCGCGAGGTACTCAAGCCAGGGAGCAGAATACCCAAGCGCAAAAAGGTGAGCGTCGTGATCGGTGACCCCATCGAAACGGAACAACTCAAGGGTGACGAACAGCAAATTGCCCAGCTTGTTCAGGACAAGGTAGCGGCACTTAAACAAGCACAAGGTTCATAGTCTAATTAGTCGACCCTGCAAAACAATAAAACCAATTTAGATCAATTGGTTAAGGCAATTTCCTGGCATCATCTCCTGACCAAATCCAGCCTTTTCTTCCAAAAACCACGAGAAATCGCCCATGTTTCGTCCAGATTCACGCCAAAAGCCTCAGAAAGACCTTCTGGAAATCTATCTGGAAGACATCATGGATTCTTGGTATGAGCTGGTGACTCTGTGCAAGCGAATCGACTGGTCAGCCTGTGAAGATTATTACGGCCCGATGTATGCTTCCAATTCAGGTCGTCCTGCCATGCCGGTTCGCTTGCAGGTCGGCCTTCAGCTGCTCAAGCACATCTACGGGCTGTCGGATCTGGAAGCACTGAAGCGCTGGATTGAAACCCCCTATTGGCTGCACTTCTGCGGTGAAATCTCCTTTCAACATCGTCTGCCCATGGATGAAACCACGATGCTGTGTTTTCGTCAGCGGATTGGAGGAAGGGGCTCGTGAGCTCCTGAAAATGACCATCAAACTGGCGGAAGAAACCGGCACGATGGCTCCGGAAAGCTTTAAGGTTGTGGTGGCTGATATGTAGTGGCAAACTAAATCTGGCCACCTGATTAGAGGTGCAATCATGCACCAAGCGACCTTAGGGTTACACGGCGGGGGAGTTAAAGGTGCTAAAGCCAGTAGTACAGGAAGAAATATCAGGATGCGGAATTGCGTCTGTTGCCAACATTCTTGGCAAAACCTATTCGGAAATGAAGGCAGCGGCAAATGCCATGGGTATTTATGCTGAGGATAAAGCGCTTTGGTCTGATACCCAGTATGTAAGGAGGATGTTGTCCTTAGCTGGGGTTGAAACATCTTCCGATGAAATTCCTTTTGAATCTTGGAATGCATTGCCTGATTTGGCATTGCTGTCGATTAAGCATTATCAAGAAGATGGTCAAAATTTCTGGCATTGGGTTGTTTTTAAGCGTGTCGGTGGTGAAAGCTTTGTGCTGGATTCGGCAAGTTACCTGCAATCTAATATTCGAACAAATTTTAATGAAATGCAGCCCAAGTGGTTTAGCGAGGTCAAGCAGGCATCACTAGGCCATTAAGTGGGTTGTCTAGGCCTTCAACCCTAAGAGGAAGTAGTGCATAACACGAAAAAAGTGATACTCGCGTTTTTGGCCATGGTCATCGCGCCTCTAGCTTCTGCTAATGCTGGTATACCCATGCTATTTTTAGCTATGCCGGCTTTTTTGCTTTCACTGGTGCCGATTATTGTCAATGAATAAAGCCTTATCGCCCTTAGACATCAAACGCAAGGCTAGGAATGCGAACCTAATAACCTACACTTTGCTAACAGCCTGGCCTTTAGGTCTTTGAGTGGTTGCTGGTGCTTCGATTCTGAATTAAGGATGCGTGTTACAATTCGCTAGAACAGCAGCAAGCATTTTTTAAATGCGTACAAATTTGTGTACAAATAGAGAACTTTACTACCATGGCATCATCGCAAATCTCAGAGCAGACAAGCATTAGAAGGACTTTTGCTATCATTTCTCACCCCGATGCGGGTAAAACAACAATGACTGAAAAGCTATTGTTGTTGGGGCAGCTTATTCAAACGGCAGGCAGTGTAAAAGGCAAGAAAAGCGATAAGCATGCCACTTCAGATTGGATGACGATGGAGCAGGATCGGGGGATTTCAATTACCTCTTCGGTGATGCAGTTTCCTTTTCACCAACGCATTGTTAATTTGCTGGATACTCCGGGCCACGAGGATTTTTCTGAGGATACTTATCGCACGCTGACTGCGGTGGACTCAGCGCTTATGGTGGTTGATGGTGCTAAAGGGGTTGAAGACCGTACTATTAAATTAATGGATGTCTGCCGCTTGCGGGATACACCTATTTTTTCTTTTGTGAACAAGTTGGATAGGGATATTCGTGACCCTATTGAGCTGCTGGATGAAATCGAAGAAGTTTTGAAGATCAAAGCTGCGCCGATTAACTGGCCTTTGGGTTCCGGCTCTTTATTTAAAGGGGTTTACAACCTGTATAAGGATGAGATTCATGTGTTCACGCCAGGTCAGGGCCAGGTTCTTCCAGCGGATGAGCGCATTCAAGGTTTGGACTCTGAGGAGGCCCGAGCTTTTTTAGGTGATGACTATGAGCAGTTTGTTGAAGAGTTAGAGCTGGTTCAAGGGGCTACTCATGCCTGGGATCAAGACGCTTTTTTACAAGGGCACTTGACCCCTGTTTATTTTGGTACGGCTTTAGGTAATTTTGGGGTTAGAGAGATGCTGACGGATTTTGTGGAATGGGCACCTTCACCTCAGCAAAGGCCTACAGAAACACGCGTGGTCGCGGCAGATGAACCCAAGTTTTCAGGGTTTGTATTCAAAATACAAGCGAATATGGACCCTAAGCATCGTGATCGTATTGCCTTTATGCGAATCTGTTCTGGCAAGTATAGTCGGGGTTTAAAAATGCGACATTGCCGCTTAGGCAAGGATGTTCGTATTGCCGATGCTGTGAACTTTATGGCAGGTGAGCGTGAGCTTTTAGAGGAAGCCTGGTCTGGCGATATTATTGGCTTGCATAACCACGGCACTATCCAAATTGGTGACACCTTTACTGAGGGTGAAGAGTTAAAGTTTACTGGCATTCCTCATTTTGCTCCGGAGCTGTTCAAGCTGGTACGGCCTAAAGACCCATTGAAAATGAAGCAGCTGCAAAAAGGCTTGCAGCAGTTATCTGAAGAAGGTGCAGTGCAGTTGTTTCAGCCGTTTAAAAATAATAATTTGGTTTTAGGTGCAGTTGGGCAGTTGCAGTTTGAAGTGGTGATGTTTCGGTTAAAAGATGAGTATAAGGTGGATTGTTTGTATGAGCCTGTTAGTGTACAAACAGCCCGTTGGGTTGATAGCAAAGATGCTAAAAAGCTGGAAGAGTTTCGCCGTAAGTCAGAGGATAATCTTGCTCGGGATGGTGCGGGTCTTCTTACTTATTTGGCACCAACCCGAGTAAACCTGCAGTTAGCGCAAGAGCGCTACCCTGAGATAGAGTTCTATGCAACTCGCGAGCATTAGATCGCACGCTCCCGTTGCCAGCCTTGAGCCGGCTGGCGACTCTGTTTATCTTGAGTAAAACGCTGGCCGCTAGGAAGCAATAACTCCAGCTGTTTGCCATCTACTTCCAGGCAAGCGCGGCCCAAGCCTTCTGCTGGTGCTTGGTCGAGAAGCTTGCTGCTGATGCGATAGACGAGGTTACCTTTTGCCAGATGAAAGGGGATCCAAAGGCTATCCATCCAGCGGTAGCCGGAAAAAAGTGTCGGCGTTGGTAAGCTAAACTTGGCCCAGCTGATACCTTCATCAAAAGCACCTGCATCCTGCATCCATTGATACAGATTGGCCGTTGTTTCATTGAGCAGGGGTAAGTAGGTGGCTCCAATCAGTTCTTCACGGCTACGGCAGCCATTAACTGCAAGTGCAGTTTCAGAGGCGGCATGTACTTTAAGCTGGCAGTCCAAAATAATCGAAAAGTGTAAGTCTTTGTTAACGCTAGTTAGTAGAGGCTCATCCATCTCGATTAGAGGCGCAGCTAGCGTCTTTTCGAGTTCTTTGCGATACCTTGCAGAGGGTGTGATATGACCGCGCTCCCAGCGAGATACGGCACCCTGGTCAATATTAAGGAGGTCAGCCAGTTGCTGTTGAGTCAGGTTTTTGGCACGTCTTAAGCGCTTGATACGCTCTCCTAAGTCGCTCATTGTTCACCTCGGCTAGCTAGCAAATTTTAGAAGTTTGTATTTATGTTATTCATTGTATGCTAGTTAACTAAAAATCGCATACCTAATATCAGTGAATTGTTATTAAGCGTGACGAAGTTCACAGTTAGACAGGTGTTTCAGTGGCTAATCGGAAAACATGCAAGCCTGTTGCCAAAGACTAGGCAGCTGCTGGGGGCTTAGGTGCTGGCATTGAACCAGTGCAAGCAGCCAGGTTAAAGAGGTTTGAGCATTTTCGGGGGTCGATTGGTCGAGTAATAGTACACCAGCATCTAAAGCAGCCTGACTGGCAGCATATTGTGGTTTGACGCCTCCTGACCAGCACTGGCTGATCAAGCCAACGAGCTTATTTTGCTGTTTAACCTCATCAAAAAAAGTAGTTAGCTTGGGTGTGGTGCCACTGCCATACCCTTCCAAAATGAGCGCGTCACTGGCAGTAAGGATTTGAATGAGCGGCTTTTCAGCCACGCCTGGAAATAAAGCCAAACGAAAGATGTTGGCTTGGAAGCTGCTCGCCAGCTGGTTTAACTCAGTACTAGTTAACCTGGGTAAATGGCTTAAAGGATGCCTGTAGGCAGCTGAGTTGAGAGGGTCTGGTGTTAATGAATTTGAGGCCTGGGGTCGATTGGATGCAAAGGCTTGAAGTGCTTGGCTGTCTTGCTTGCGCGTGCTGCGTGGATCGAACAAGGTTTGATTGAAGCTCAAGTAAACAC
>SKIX01000064.1 GCA_007116195.1 Marinospirillum sp.
GTTGAACTCATTGCTGGGGTTTGGTCACCGAAGACTTCACGCACAGCTTTTAGCTCAGCAACATCGCCCACCGGTGTTGAGGTGCCGTGAGTATTGATATAGTCAATTTTGCCTTCAAGGCCCTGCATGGCTTGCTGCATACAGCGAGCAGCACCTTCGCCAGAGGGAGCAACCATATCGTAACCATCCGAAGTTGCACCATAGCCAACCAGCTCGCCATAAATTTTCGCGCCCCTTGCTTTGGCGTGCTCTAGCTCTTCAAGAACCAACATACCGCCGCCACCAGCAATGACAAAGCCATCTCGAGTTGTGTCATAAGGACGTGAGGCCGTTTCAGGGATGTCGTTATAGCTGGTGGAAAGAGCGCCCATAGCATCAAACAAGCAAGACAAAGTCCAGTGCTCTTCTTCACCACCACCGGCAAAAACAACATCCTGCTTGCCCAGCTGAATCATTTCCATGGCATTGCCAATACAATGAGCCGAGGTCGCGCAGGCAGAAGAAAT
Source organism: Marinospirillum sp. (assembly GCA_007116195.1). The sequence goes on from SKIX01000064.1 coordinate 507, forward strand.
CGAGTAGTTAACACCTTTGATTTTAAAAGGTGTTGCCAGACAAGCTGAAACGGTGCTACCCATGGTACGAGTTACACGATAAGGCCCTACACGCCTTAGTCCCTTTTCACGCAGCACATCTGCCGCTTCAACCTGGTTTGCAGAAGAAGCACCACCAGAGCCAGCAATTAAACCCGTGCGTGTATTGGAAACCTGGTCTTCTGTTAAGCCTGAGTCTTCAATGGCTTGCTGCATCGAAAGGTAAGCATAGGCCGCTGCATCGCCCATGAAACGCTTGAGTTTACGGTCAACTAACTCATCCAGGTTAAGATTAATACTACCAGCAACCTGGCTGCGGAACCCTTTGTCAGCGTAGTCTTGTTTGAACTGAATGCCTGAGCGGCCTTCTTTCAAGGCTGTCAGAACACTTTGCTTGTCTGAGCCCAGGCAAGAAACTATGCCTAGTCCGGTCACTACTACTCGTCTCATCACTTGACCCTCATTCAGAATCCACTGGTGCTGGTAAACAGCCCGACACGCAGATCCTTAGCCTCGTAGATTTTACGTCCGTCCACTTCCATAATGCCATCGGCAATGCCCAATACCAACTTACGATTCATTGTACGCTTGATATCAATTTTATAGGTGACCAGCTTAGCTTCAGGCAGAACTTGACCCGTGAATTTAACTTCACCACTGCCCAGTGCACGACCACGACCTGGATTGCCTTGCCAGCCCAGGTAAAAACCTACTAGCTGCCACATAGCATCTAAGCCTAAGCAACCTGGCATTACAGGGTCACCTGGAAAGTGGCACTCAAAAAACCAAAGGTCAGGATTAATATCCAGCTCAGCAGTGATCTGGCCTTTACCATAAGCACCGCCTTCCGCAGAAATGTTAGTAATGCGATCCAACATGAGCATATTGGGAACCGGCAGCTGGGCATTACCTGGACCAAATAATTTGCCTTGGCCGCAATCAAGAAGTTCTTCGTAGGTGTAAGAGTTTTTTTGATTCACTGAGTCTTTCCACTGTTGGAGTAAAAAAAGGTTCTTGTTATCGACGCCGTTAGTTTACTTCCTTGTGCCCAGCTTTGCATCCAAGGCCTGCAACCCCCCTTATTATCCTTACTGCTAGCTGGTCTTTTGCAACCTTATTTTGTAGTCTGGCGGGTCAGGAGTTGCAAGACTTAACCAGCATTTTTATCGCTAGGCTGGTATAATTATGACTTATTTCATTCGCTTTGCTCGCGCCTAATTTTTACCTGAATTGGCGATAGCTCCTTAGAGTAGCCAGCAGTTATGAAAACGAACTTGCCTGTAACGGACCACGAGGTTCCTCTATCTGCAGATGCTTGCCTGGTATCCACAACAGACCTTAAAGGCATTACTTTATACGCTAATGATGATTTCCAACACATTAGCGGTTTTTCTGTCGATGAGCTCATTGGTAAAAACCACAATCTAGTTCGCCATCCAGATATGCCTCCTTTGGCCTTTGCTGATCTCTGGCAAAGGCTTAAACAAGGTGAGTCCTGGATGGGGGTCGTAAAAAATCGCTGTAAAAATGGCGACTTTTACTGGGTTGATGCTTACATATCGCCTATCTTTAAAGGCAGTGAGCATGTTGGCTACCAGTCCGTCAGAGTTAAAGCCGGTAACAAACTGGCAGAAAGGGCGCAGAAAACCTACTCAGCGATCAATGCCGGCCGCCAGAAAGGGCCAAAAAAACGCTGGTCTGCTTATGGCCTGCTTTTAGGCTTGGTGTTAACACAAATACTCAGCACCCTGTTCATTTTGTATTTAGCTGACAGCCGCACCCTGGCTGGCTTTTTAGTTGGCTGCAGCGGTCTGGTTATCCTCGGTGCCTCAGCCTGGTTTTTAAATCCCTTAAAAAACATTTACGGTAAAGCACTCAATATCATTGATAACCCGGTTGCCCAGCAGGTTTACAGTGGCAATATGAGTGAGTTTGGCGCACTGGATTTAGCTCTAAGAATGCAAGAAGCGCAATTAAGAACCGTCATTGGGCGGGTTGAGGATGCCACCCGCACCCTGAGTGAAGTGGCTACTTCCACAGATGCCGCGATGCATGAAGCAGAACAGGGTGTTCGCCAACAAGAAGGACACCTGGACGAATTAACTCAGATGGCAGAGCAGCTTTCGGGCAGCATTCATGAACTGGAGGACAACTTCCACAATATTCATGCTGCCAGCCAAGCAATGAATCAAGAAACCCAAGAAGGCCAAAGAAGTGTTCAGGCCAGTGTTGAAAGCGTACACCGTATGGCTGAGCGCTTTGAAATGGCAGTCGAGCGTATCGAGCAACTCAGCGAAGATGCTGAAGCCATTAATGCCAGTATCGACTCCATTGTCGACATTGCCGATCAAACCAACCTGCTCGCTTTAAACGCAGCCATAGAAGCTGCACGAGCAGGGGAGTCGGGCAGAGGCTTTGCAGTCGTTGCGGATGCTGTTCGCCAACTGGCCAAAAACACTCAGGAAGTCACTGAAACCATTACCCAGCGTATAGAAGCTGTACGCAGCAATATCAGCTTGGCGGTTGAGCAGGTTAATGCCAGCCGCGAAGACAGTCAGCAAACTGTTGATCAAATTGAAGCAGCTGGCTTGGTATTCACCAGGCTCACTGATGCAGCTGATGGCGTGCTTCTTGCCAACCAACGCGTTAACGCTGCCATTGAGCAACAAACCCAAGCAAGTGATCGCGTTGTTACCAACCTAGAACAGGTTCGTGATCTTGCCCACACTACCCGCGACCAAACGGAATCGACCGCTAATAGTGCTGACAACCTAACTGAACAGGTCAAGCAGATGCACTCACTAGCACGCGCTTTTGGTCGAGGTTAAGGTTAAATGCACTCTTTTTTAGTCAACAATAGTCCGCTGTTCGCTCTTGCTTTATTACTGCTGGGAACCTGGATTGGCTACTGGTTTCGTAAACATAAACAAAAGAAGAGCCAGGTTATTTTTGGATTGTTAAAGCAGGTTTTTGATCATACCCACGATGGTGTCACCATCACTGACCCCCAGGGAAAGATCATTGCCGTTAACCGCACCTTCACCCAAGTCACTGGCTACAGTGAAGATGAAGTGCTGGGCCAAAACCCGCGTTTACTTAGCTCCGGTTACCATGATGCTGAGTTCTATGAGAACTACTGGCAAACCCTGCTACGCGATGGTATTTGGCAAGGTGAAATCTGGAACCGCCGCAAAGACGGTGAAGTTTACCTTGAGTGGTTAACCGCCAAGGCTGTTAAAGATGCGGATGGAGAAATTTCGCATTTTGTTGCCATCTTTACTGACATTACTGAGCATCGCCGCCAGGAAGCCAGGTTAGAGCATGCGACAGAGCATGACCGCCTAACAGGGCTACCCAATACTGCGAATACGCTCCGAGAGCTAGCTCGTCAGGTTCCCAACCTGCACCGGCGCTGGTGTTTAGCCTTGGTGGATATAGATAACTTTCGGCTCGTCAATGCCAGCTATGGTTTTGCAGTAGGGGACCAACTACTCACCAGCTTAGCTAAACGCCTGCAAGAGTGTACCCAGGGCCTGGTTGCACGCCATTCTGCAGATGTCTTTATCTGTGCGTTACCGCTGACTGCCGGTAATGATGAAAGTGATCGTGACGCTCAAATTAATCGCGCCCGCGCCTGCTTGAGCAAACCCTTCGCGATCAAGGGGCGGCTCATGGAATTCAGTTTTTCTTTAGGTTCCAGCTGCTGGGATGATGCCAGTCGGCCAGTTAACGATCTTTTACAAGAGGCCGAGCTTGCCCTGCATGCCGCCAAAGCAAGGGGAGCCGGGCAAACGCGGCATTTTTCTGAAGATTTAAAAGAAGATAACAACCCCTTACAACTGCTACAAGCTTTACGCGAAGCCCTGGCTAATCATCAACTAACACTCCATTACCAGCCACTGGTTGCGGCCAGAACACGTAAAATACACTCCCTGGAAGTGCTGCTACGCTGGAACCACCCTAGCTTAGGTCGTATCGGGCCTGATCAGTTTATTCCTTTAGCAGAGCGCCACGGTTTAATGGAACCCTTGGGCCAGTGGATACTTGAACAAGCGCTAAAACAGTTTGCGCAATGGCAACAAGAAGAAATAGCACCTGAACGCCTAGCGGTTAATGTTTCCCCCTTGGAGTTTCTTGCAGAAAACTTCGTTGATAATGTGTTTTCTTTACTGGATAAATACAACCTAGAGCCTGAAATTCTGGAGCTGGAATTAACGGAAGGGGTCTTTGTTCAACGCGACAAGGAAACTTTAGAGCGCTTGGAGTCTCTGGCTTCTGCTGGGGTACACTTGGCTATCGATGACTTTGGCACTGGCTATTCATCTTTGGCATACCTCAAGCACCTGCCCGTTAACCAACTCAAACTCGATCGTACTTTTATCCGCAGCCTACCAGCGAATGAAGAAGATCGAGCTATTGTGGAGTCGACTTTAGCACTTTGCCGCGGTCTTAAGATGCGCGTTGTTGCCGAAGGGGTTGAAGAGGAAAGCCAGGCAGACTATCTAACTCATAAAGGATGCGACCTGCTGCAAGGCTATTTCTTTGGTCGCCCTGAGGATGCCGCAGCAACCCAGCAGCGACTTATTAGAAATAAGCTAAACACCCGCCTTGCTTCCTAATGCGAAGTGCCGCCCCATCCACAGTAACAGTGGTAAGAGCAACGCCCAGACAAGAGCAAAGGCGATAAAGGTATTCATTGTTCCCTGAGGTAGCTCAGCTGCACCTAGAGCCGCACCAGCAAGATAGCTAAGGCTTCCACCTAGCCCACCAAACACTGCAGCCAGCAACCAGCGCCCATAAAGCCAGCTCAAGGCATGGCGCAGAGTGCTAGCAAATACTAGCCAAAGCACCATTAACCAAGGTGGAATCCACTGAGCCTGCCAGTCAGGAAAGGTCATCCAACCTGCTTGCATCCATAAAGAATCAATTAAGCTACCCAAGGCTGCTGCAGCCAATAAAAACCTGCCTTCACCTTCATCAGCGATAAAGAGCAGGTGAAAAGCTAACAAGCCTAGTGCAAAAATTAACCAGGGTGGTGTCCCCCCTA
>SKIX01000052.1 GCA_007116195.1 Marinospirillum sp.
AGGTCAAACAAATCAGTCATGCTAGCGCCATAGCCTAAACCTAAATGGGCAACCACAGCATAACGCCCTTGCATACCTGAGTCTGTAACCAGATCAAACTCAGCATCATCAAAATTTAAGTTGTTCGGGTCACTCTGCATATTATCAAGCGTTGCTATGTTTTCTTGTGTTGCTAGACCCTGCCTAGACTCAAGAATCTGACGCACTTCAGAGACTTGATCCTGCTTACTCAATTGAGAATTGTTAATGATGCCATCAATTTCATCATATACTCCCTTCAAGTCTCCTCCGAGCGGGATATTTAAATCACCAGCTCCAGCAATTGTTGTCCGCACACCAAAAGGACTGCCAATAAAATTAAGGCGAGCCTGAACACTTGCGGAGGCATTTAAACTAAAAGTGCCACGAGCAAGTTCACTGTTGAATAGAAAAGGAGTTAAGGGTGCTTGTACCTGTCCACCAAAACTAATAGAGCCGCCCTTTTCTAGCTTAGAAAGTGTTTGGGTATTAATTCTTTCTGCTATCTCTTCATAGTACTGAACTTCAGTCAAACCTGGACCGTAGCGATCAATAAGCCTCTGGGGTGTAAAGTTATCAGTAATTTCGTCTGCCGCATCCAGGTCATCAACCAGTTCATCCAACTCATCCAGCAGGTCGTCTGCGTCCCCTAGCTCGATATAGCCACCAATATTAGACAAGTAACCCATCCGGAAGCGGTCGCCTTCCTTAATCAGAACTCGGTTGACTGCTGGGTTGTGGGAGCTGGAGTGCACGCTACCTCGATTGGAGACGCCACCGATGCTGGCAGAATAACCAGGGCTAACCAGTGACTGATTGGCCTGAGTAGCCAAAGGAAGGCAGGCAATTACTAGGCCTGCTGCTATGCGATTGAGCTTCATAATAAAAAAACCTCGATGACATTCCCAGAGTGAATTTGCTTTTAATTTATTTTATTTGAATTTTTATAGCATAGAACCCAAGTCTTAAAACAGGCTAAATTCTTAACCATTAGTTAAGCTAACGAATCAAGCCAAGCAGATCCTACCCCTCTTGCTGGGAGCAAAGCGAATCCAATCAAAGCTGCCTTCTAAAAGAAAACCCCGCAAGTGCGGGGTTAAGAATGTTCAGAGATTATCGTAAAGCCCGGCGGCCAATCGTCTAGCTAGAGATTTTGCCATTTCGTCAATCGCATTGCGGGTTGCTACGTTGGCATCAGTTGAAGTAGCTCGACCTGACTCACTGATCGCATAGAGGGTGCGACCTTCAGGGGTAAGGACCTGGCCTGAAGCCTGAGCAACTCGGTGATGCAAGTTATTGCGTACAACCTCATCCATATTAAGGCTTAGACGCAAATTTAGATCCGCGTTACCCTCCACCATATTAAAGCCCATGCGCGTTAGCTGTTGAGCAAGCTCTGGTGCCATTCGCTGAGCCAAATTATTCTGACCTTCTACCTGGAAACTAAGGCCAGCCAGCAAACTTTGAATAGCAGCAGCTAATTGATCAACTTCTTGACGTTGTGCACTATCAATGCGCTCTGAAGCTGCAAGGAACTCTAGTTGATGATGAAGCTGATCTCGCTGACTAAGGTCTGGCAGACTAGGTAACACTTGTCTAACCTTATCCAGGTTGCTACCGGTACGAGGCAAGCCTCGATCCAGCAAGCGCTGATTGGTAAGACTGAGGTTAGTCAGCAATTGCTGCTCAGCTTCAGCTCGATTAAGGCGAGCCAATGCCCAAGCATCTTTTCCATTTGGACTAACCCAGGTTTCCGTAACCTCAATACCTGGTAACTCAACTTCTTCAACACGGCTGCTAGCTTGCTGAGTCAGCACTTCGGTTAAATCAGTGACTTGATCATTACGCATTTCCATGCGACTTCGGGCTTCTACGCTACCACCTACAGCAACTCGAATACGCCCAAGCAAGTCAACACGTGCTTGTTCACGCGCTCTTTCCAAGGCGTTGGCTTCTGAACCATAGATCTCAGCGCTGGCAACACCATAAACAAACCCACTTCGTTCAGGGTGCTGACTAATCCAACCTGGCTGGGCAGCACTTGCAACCACTGCACTAGAAGTAGCCGGAGACGCTGGCTGTTGAGCACAGCCAGCAAGACCGACGACGAGTAGCAAAGCTAAGCATAACAGTCGTCTTTGCATCATGGCTTAGAGTCCAAAGCGGCTACGTTGCTGGAATTTCTGCAGGTTTTTTTGGCCTGCCCAAACTTCGCGGTTGGTTTGCATATCGATAAGCTTCAAGTCGATTTGGTAGTTGGTAACACGCCGACCATCAAGCTGATCAACCCAAGAGTCAATAGATCCTGACAAAGCGAAGTTAGCGCCTGCTTCTTGCGCAAGAGCTGCCGCTGTACCTGCTTGGGTTTGAAACTCTTGGTCTTGACGCTCTGCACGAATAGCATCTCGCACATCACCGCTAGCAACAAAATCAACCTGACCCGAACGTATCATGGCACGGCGTAAGTCATTGATAAAAGTATTGGTTTCTATGTGCTCATGTGAACGATTACGAACACCCATGACGATAACTGTAGGTTGGCGGTCACGATCAGCGTTAGCTTGACGCCAGCGGTCTAACCAAGGGAAAGAAAGCATGTCATCAATCATTTCTTCGGAAACCATACGGGAATCAGTAGCATTCCAGCGATCCGTAAGTGCAATCTCTTCCGAAACGTCAACACGGCTAACAGAGGTTCCTGCGCAGCCTGTTAAAAACAGGCTGCCAGAAACCAACGCAACCAAGGCTACTGCTTTGACTTTGTTGGTTTTAATCATTTTTTACATTTCCTCTAGGGCTTTTTATTCACTAAAAGCTTCTTCTAGCTCTTCTTCATGTTTAACAAGAGCTTCATTAGCTAAGCGCGCCGCTCTTGCTTCTTTAACAATAGCAGGAATTTCTGCATTGGGATCTTCTGCAAAGTGTCGTGCTCTCCATATGGCCAGCTCACCGGCCTGAAGAGTGAGATTTTTCTCTTCGGTAACAACAAAACTACCTGCATCACTTTTAAGGGTCATCTCGTAATCACCTGGCTCTAAAATGTGACGGGTAATACGAATACTGTTAGGCAGAGTAACCCAAAGACGGGTATCAGCGCTTGCTGTTCCTGCCGCTGTCAAAGCACACAAGGGTGCTGGCATGCCAGCCTGAACACAAAGCGTCAAACGCAGAGATTCAATAGCCATTGCATAGTTTAACTCTGATTGAGCATCAACCAGGTGCTGCGCCATAGCTAAACCCGCCAAGTTGTCAGCATTCATTAGATTGACTTCCTGACCACCACCCAACTCTAAAGTTGAACGCTTAATCGCCGGTTCATAATAGTAGAAAAGAGGCACTGTTAAACGTACACCGGTGGATGCAAGAACTTCAGTTAAACCAATACTATCGAGTGTTTCACGCAAAGGGCCAACTGAAATGGTTTTTTGATGGCTGTCTTCAAGCAGGCCAACATAGTCATCGGCACGAATGCGTTCAACCACTCTGAGCAAGCCTTTATCTGCATAAAGATAGTGGAACCACGCTAGCTGGTAAGCTTGTTGGTCTTTATCACCCGTTAACATCGGCTGAATGATAATTTGGTTGTTATCTGTGTTAAGACGCATCCATAGATTCAGCTCACCACGCGGGTTCATCATATCCACTTCTTTTATAACCAGAAGCTGTGCATGACGAGACGGATCCCAATCACGCAACTTTTGAATTTCTGCGCGTTTGAGCTTTTCGTTAGCGATGCGCTGCCAACGATTGTCACGCTGAATTCTCAGAATACGAGCCGTATCAAACCAGGCTTGTCGAGCCATGCCAGTGCTAAGATGGTATTGGCTGGCATAACCCTGCTCATAGGTATTTGCAGCTCGCTCATAACTAACACGAGCATTATCTAACTCGCCATAACGCTCGTACAAAGTGCCTATCATGTAGTGAGTAAAAGCATTATCGCGGAAGGTTAACTCACGCGGGTTAATAACCTCACCGTTAATAGCGGCAAAAAGGTCCAGCATGCGCGTTAAGAGTTTTTCCCGCTCACTTTCTGCCTCTTCATAACTCCCTTTTTTAACAAGGTTTTCATCAAGAAGAATTTGCGCTCGACGACCTTCTATGCGAGCTGAATCCATAAAGCGCAAAAACTCTTCTCGGTTTTGAGCTTCTTCCGCTAAATAAAGGTAATTAAGGGTTTTGTAATAGTGAATGTAAACACGCTCATAAATAGTACCCCGATAGGTGACCATGGTGGCATTGGAGCCCAAGCGCGTGAGCATATCAGAAAGACTGGTTGTAAACAGTTCATCTGCTAAAAAATCTGCTTCATCCAGCAATGCGTTACTAGCTCGATAATCACCCTGCAAATGCTTAAGAACCCCAACCTCCATTAAGCGTAGGAGGCGATTTCTTTCACCCGACATGGCGGCTTCGGCTAACTCTTGAGCTGCCTCATATTCACTGTACTTCATTAAAGTTGTCGCATCCTGCATGCGGTCCGAGTGAGAAGCACAGGCTGTCATCAGTGCCGCCAAGGTTAAGACCGAACCTGCCTTAACTAGATTTTTCATTTTCATCCTTAGTTTCCCTGTAATCTTTAAGAGTGCCAAATTGAGCAACTCAATTCTACTTTAAGAAACCTCTGATTAAAGCCTTGCAACAAAAGGCAAAACACTAGACTAATTAACTAAAGGTACTCCTGAATGGAATCTAAACAAACTATCAGGAGATGAAATCAACCCCTTTTCAGCGCTTAATAGCTGCTCGATTCTGTTTTTCAGTGGTTGTTTGGCTGGCTTTTCATCTACATAGAGTTCGGCCAGGCACAAATAGTCTTCAAAGTGACGTGCTTCGGATTTGACCAGGGAGCGGTAGTATTTGGCCAGCGGCTGGTCGAGGTAGGGGATAAGGGCGACGAAGCGTTCGCAAGAGCGAGCTTCGATAATAGCTCCGATAATGAGCAGGTCGATGAAGCGGCCGTGTTCGTCGGTGCGCATAGCTTGGCGCAGGCCTTCGGCATAGCGGGACGGGGTGAGGTTCTGGTAAGCAATGCCTCGGTCTTGCAGGATAGTGACAACCTGCTCAAAGTGCAGCAGTTCTTCCCGCGCCAGCTGGGACATTTTTTTTAGCAGTTCCGGTCGATTGACATGCTTGTGCATCAGACTCATAGCCGTAGCAGCGGCTTTTTTTTCGCATTGAGCATGGTCGATCAGCAAAACATCGAGGTTCTGCAGTGCATGATCGATCCAGGCTTGCGGTGTTCTACAGAGCAGAAAGGTATCGATTTCGGGGATTTCTGGGGGTTGAATAGTCATGGTTTACTAATATTTTGGCTGTTTTAACACCGATTATCGCGCACAGAGTGCGCCCCCACAAGATTCATCGCGCACGAAGTGCGCTCCCACACCAGCGCTCCTACTGTAGGAGCTTTCTCTGAAAGCGATGTTTTGATCGCGCAGAGGACTGCGCTCCTACAGGGTGTGTTTTTCCCCTGGTTTGTGGGAGCTCTCTCTGAGAGCGATCAAGTCATTTTTTCCAGATGGGCTTTGACCCGCATGTA
>SKIX01000123.1 GCA_007116195.1 Marinospirillum sp.
TCGGCTAAACGTCGCAATTGAAAGCGCCTAACCACTCTACTCCTTTGATCATAGCCGACAATCCAGGTCGCTAACTGAAGCTGATCTCCTAAGTAAGCGGGAGCGATGTAATCCAACTCGTGACGTACCACAACCAAGGCCGTATCCAAAGCTTGATAATCGGCAAAGCTTAAGCCCAGGTGCTCTGAATGCGCCCAACTCACAGCCTCAATGAACTTTAGATAATCAGCATTATTGACATGATTATAGTGATCAAGGTGATCCACTTTTACTTCAATATTGCTGATAAAAGGCTCAGGTAAATCCCAACACATCAGGGTTAACTTTGCTCTAGGTAGTGTGCATAGTCTTGAGCAGTCATTAACTGGCCTGCTTCCTTCTCAAAGGTTTCTGGATCTACTTGCAGCCTATACACCCAGGTTTGTAGCGGTTGTTGATTGAGTAGCTCAGGGTCATCTTCCAAGTCAGCATTACAGGCGACAAGCTTTCCTGTAACGGGGGATAAAATTTCAGAAGCTGTCTTAACAGATTCAATCGCACCCAGTATTTGATTGGCTTCTACCTGCTTACCTTCGGCGGGCAGCTCAACATAAACAATATCACCCAAGGCTTCTTCTGCATGCTGGCTAATACCCACATACACCTGATTGTCTTCTTCTGCAGCAGCAACCCACTGATGGGTTTCACTAAAAAGCTGTTTATTCATCATTAGCATCAACTGTTGTTGGAAGTTTTAAAGAGACCTGACTTTTATCGACATAGTGTCGCGCGCGGCGTTGGAAAAGCGCTGCAGCTTCACCTGGCAGAACACCCCCTTGTAGCGCCTGGTTGGGCAACCAAAGTAAACCGGGGTAAATTAAAAAGCCTTTTTCAGTACGTACAACCCGTTGAATATCAGACCATAAGTACTCTTGAGGCGGCTTGGAATTCACCTGAACTTTAAGCGCACCTTCTTCAACATCAAAGCTCAGCTGCAAGCCGCTTTGGCCTGAACGCCGAAAAGCTCTGCGGAACATCCACACCAGCAAATGCTTGCGCAAGCCTAGCCAAACCAGGGCCAGGGCGATAAGAAAAAGATCAAGAGCCTGAAAGCCTTCATCTATCCATTTAATGGCAAGAATGCCAAAAACGGCTGCAAGCAAAGCCAGAAAGAACAGCTGGCGGCGGTCTTTTTTCGAGCCCAGGTAGTAGTCATAGAGAGCAGAGTTTAAGAACTGCTGCTCATCCCACAGATAAACGAATTTCATTCACTTCTCGCTAACTTTCTAAGTTAAAAGCCAGGGAAAGGAACCTTATTAACAGCAACCCAGGCTGCATAAACCAGAAAAACAGCAGCCAGAGCTAGAGCAACGAATTGACGTCGCTTTAAGCCATAAGCAGCCAGCCCCATATAACCGAACAGAGCGACAAACTTAGCAGTAACCCAGGCACTGTTATAAAACGGCCACTGAGAAAGGTAATAGCAAAGACCGAGGGCAGAAACCAGTACCACCACATCAACAGCATGGTGCAAGGAGCGTACCCAGCTCTTTGCCAAAGCCTGCCAGCCAAGCAGCAAACCACCAGAACGGAAAACAAAAATAACAACGGTCAGGACCACTGCAAGAAGGTGCAGGTGTTTGAATGCCATATAGCTCATGATTTCTACCTGTAATGCTTGCTAAAAAAGAGCAGCAAGCTTAACAGAAATCTGTGCTTTTAGGCATCAACGCTGACAGCCAGAGCAATAAACACTGGCTCGTTGGCCAATTTTCACTTCTTTTAACGGCTTCCCACACTGGCGACAGGGCAGGCCTGAGCGCCCATAGGCATCCAACTGCTGAGCAAAGTAGCCTGGCTGCCCATCGCCTCCAACAAAATCTCTTAAGGTGGTGCCACCTTGAGTAATTGCCGCTGCTAGAACTGTTTTTATCCAATCTATAAGACGCTGATATCTTTTTAATGAAATCTGCCCAGCTGCCCGGCGTGGGTCAATGCCTGCCTTAAAGAGAGCTTCGGTAGCATAAATATTACCAACACCTACGACCTGAGCATTATCCATAATAAAGGCTTTAATAGCCTGTCTGCGATTTCTTGAGCGTTGATACAGCCACTCAGCCGTAAAGTCTTCACTTAAAGGTTCAGGGCCAAGCTTTTCAAGACGCGGGTGAGTGAGCGGATCGCCCTGATAGTCCAGCAGAAAACCAAAACGGCGGGGGTCATGGTAACGCAGGCACCAAGGCAGTGACGGCTCATTAGGTAAAGCGGCGGGGGTTAGCTGCAGGTGATCGTGCTTTTTCCAGGGTTCACCTGGCTTGACTAAACGCAGGCTACCGGACATGCCCAGATGCCAAATTAACCCCTGAATCGGCGCTTCACTGGAGTCGTTAAAAGGCATCACCAAGTATTTAGCGCGCCGCCAAAAAACACCTAGGGTTTGCCCTTCGACCTGCTGGGGTAACTCAGGCGGCACTGGCCAGCGCAGACGAGGCTCTCTTATTTCTAAGCGCTGAATCACTCGGCCTTCTAGCCAGGGTGCAATCCCACGACAGGTGGTTTCTACTTCGGGTAATTCAGGCATAAGAAAACCCCTGCTGTTAACCTGTTAAAAACAACCAGTATAACGAAACAGGGGCAAGAAATAGATTCAAGCGAAAATTAGTAACCTGGAAGGCCCGCAAACTGCTCTTGCAGCTGCTCACCCTGAGCATTTAGATTTGCCGTGACACTTTCAATGGAGTTGAACTGACGGAACAGGCGATCTTCATAGGCATCCAGCCGATCCATCGTGGTCTCCATGCGATCCTGTATACGATTTATTTCAGCATCCAGGCTTTGCTCGCGTGTATTAATTAAGCCGCGGCTGATCCGCCCATCAACAACCGTATCTGAAATTAAGCGCTCAGCGGCTTGCTCCATACGAGCGGCATAGCCAGTTTGTTCATCGCCCAATATAAAGGCGACACTTTCAAAGTCTTCATCTAACACCCTATCCAAGCGTGCAGAATCAATTTCAAGCATGCCGTTATTTAAGGCACCCTCACTTCCTTCACCCAACTCCACCTGAGTTGTAATACCCAAATGGCTCAGATAGCTCCCAAAATCATTCGGGTCAGATCCAGCGGGGGTATCCAACACACTTCTCAACTGCTGTTGAATGGACTGAATGCTTCCTTCACCTTGCAAAGGGCCGGGCATTTCTTGCCCCTGCTCATTGACTTGGGGTTGACGAGCCTGGTTAAGAAAGGTGACTACATTATTGTAAGCATCAACAAAGCTGTAGATATTATCTTTAATCTGCTCCTGGTCTTGAGAGACATTCAGAACACCGCTTTGATTAGCAGATGCATCATTGAGTGCACCTTCAGTAATCTGGATATCAACGCCAGTAATAATATCGTTAAAGCTATTGGTCGAACTACTCGCCTCTATGCCATCTACAGTGATACGAGCATCCAGGTCATTTTCATTCATCAGGTCAGAATCACTGGTTCGTATTCCTTCGCTATCCAATTCATCAGGATCATCATTTAATACTAATTCTGAAGTGTCGATCTCCAGCGCATTAGCATCCCCAGTGTGCGTAGAGTTGATAGTTAAACGCGCCTGATCGTCACCCGTATTAACCAAGTTGGCAAAAGCAACCCCTTGCAGCTCTTCATGGTTGTTAATCGCAGCTCGAACTTCTTCTAAGCTGGCCCCCTCTTCAGGCAGCGCTATAGTCACACCTTCATCGGCACTCGCAACCTTAATATCCAAGCTACCCGTTAACAGGTCAGGCTCTTCACCCATAGCAAGCTCTTGAGAGACCCAGCGGTAGTTTTGTGCTTCCGACTCCACTTGAATGTTATAGTTACCCTCGACAGCACCACCATCATGGCTTGCAGTTGCGGTAAACAGGTTCTCATTTGAGGTCGCTGCACTGAGCTGGTTAAAATTGCTTTCACCTTTCAGATCGCTCATAGCACTTTGCAGCTCACCGATACGACTGGAAAGCTGGCCATAGGCACTAATTTGCTCTTGAGCCTGCTGCTGATCCCGCTGCATTCTTTGCAGAGGTTCAGCTCGAGCCTGAACACTGGCTTTGACTAAGTCTTCTACTGGCAGACCTGAACCTATTCCACTGAAGCTGATACCGGGCATAACACCACCTCTGAAGCTGTAAGAATTTAGGGCGTAACCTCGCAGGGTTTTGACTTAATATCACCTTGGCAGCTAAGCGGGGGGAGTTTCAAGGGTCGCTGACTGGCGACCAAGGCGGCACTTGTTTGCCGCTTTTTTTGCTAGAGACACAAAAAAGCCCGAGCTGTTGCCAGTTCGGGCTTTTTTAGGTAACACCTAAAGCAAGATTACTTAATCTTGGCTTCTTTGTAAGGCACAACCTTACGAACCACTGGATCATACTTGTTACGCTCCAGTTTTTCAGGGGTGTTACGCTTGCTTTTCATCGTGGTATAGAAGTGACCTGTGCCGGCACTGGATACCAGTTTGATTTTTTCACGCATGATTCCGATTCCTTAGCTAAGGGGCTTAAACTTTTTCGCCACGCTTCTGGAGATCAGCAAGAACCTGATCGATACCCAGTTTGTCAATAATGCGCAGACCTTTAGTAGAAACGCGCAGTTTGACGAAACGTTTTTGAGATTCAACCCAAAAACGGTGAACGTGAAGATTGGGCATAAAACGACGACGCGTTTTACGCTGCGAGTGGGAAACATTGTTCCCGGTCAGCGGCTTCTTGCCGGTAACCTGGCAAACCATGGACATTAGATGCCTCCAGTCGATCTCAGGGCGCTAGATGATGAAAAATGAAAGGGCGCTTTATACCAAAAAGGCCGCTTGCAGACAAGCAATTGTTAAAGCGGCGCACATTATAGCAGACCTCGGGCCGCAAAGGACACAGGTTCTCCATCACCAATGATTAAATGATCCAAAACCCTGACCTCAACCAGCGCCAACGCCTCTTTTAAGCGGCGTGTAATCTGCTCATCAGCCCGGCTCGGCTCAGCAATACCAGAAGGATGATTGTGAGCAAAAATAACCGCCGCTGCATTATGCTTCAGCACCAGCTTCACCACTTCTCTTGGGTAAACTGAAGCACCATCCAGAGTGCCACGAAACAGGATTTCAAAATGAAGCACGCGATGCTGATTATCCAGCAACAGCAGTGCAAACACCTCATGTGGCAGATGGCGTAACTGCAGTTGCAGGTAACGGCCCGCTGCCTCTGGGCTGGTCAGTCCCTCACCCCGTTTAAGCTCTGCTTCCAGGTGCCGCCGCCCCATTTCCAGAACAGCTTGAAGCTGTGCATATTTAGCAGCGCCAAGACCCAAATGGCTGCAAAACTCTTTGCGTTCTGCGGTTAACAAACGCGGCAAACCACCAAAAGCATCTAAAAGATGGCGTGCCAAATCTACTGCACTCTTTCCAGTCACTCCTGTACGTAAAAAAATAGCCAGCAACTCAGCATCTGTTAAAGCTTCTGGGCCTTTATCCA
>SKIX01000233.1 GCA_007116195.1 Marinospirillum sp.
AAGAGCGCATTGGCCGTTGCCAGAGGCAGATTCATCAAGGCAATCACCATGCACACCATGCCGGCCAGATGAATGTGCGCACGCACCAGGTGAAGCTTCCAGCCCGCAAAAAGGCTCTGGCGACTGACCTGCTGAATAAAGGGCAAGAGCAGCAGCAGTGTGAATACGCAGCGTAAAAAGGCAAACTGGAAAATAGGGGTGCCCGGCTCCAGCATTTTGATGAAAACATCCGAGAGGATCGCCAGGGCATTGCCCAGAACCAGCAGGAAAATGGCGCTGTTGATGGTTTTTCCTGACATTTGAGCCCCCCGTGCAAGGTGAAAGGATCGCCAGTCTAATCGGGCACTTTTATCTGATAAAATGATCTTTTGTCACCAGCTATTAGAAATTTAGATAATGAAATTGCCGCCCTTGAAGGCCTTGCCGGTTTTTGAAGCCGCTGCACGCCTGAACAGTTTCTCGCTGGCTGCCGAGGAACTGTCGATTACTCAAAGCGCCGTGAGCCACCAGATCAAACAACTGGAAACCTGGCTGGGTGAACCCCTGTTTTTACGCAGTGGTCGGCATTTGCAGTTGACGCAGGAAGGGCACCAGTATCAGGAGGCGGTGACCTCGGCTTTGCTGGAGCTGGAAAAAGCCAGTCAGCGGCTGCTGGGGCAGGAAAAGGCCAGCCTGCGCCTGAGTGTTTACAGCTCCTTTGCCGTGCGCTGGCTGGTGCCACGCCTGCCGGATTTACAGCAGGCCTGCCCGCAACTGGATCTGGTGCTGGAAATGACCGGCGAAAATCCGGTGCTTTCGGATCGGGTGGGTGACTGCTTCATCACCATTCAGAAAACCTCACCGGCCTTTGACTATGAACTGCTGTACAAGGAGCAGCTGTTTCCGGTGGTGAGTCGCGATTACTGGCATCGAATGCAGCGGGAACGGCAACTGGATTCCGATAACGCTCAGCTGAGCCTTGCTGATTTGATCCGCTATCCGCTGTTATCCACCCACAGCATCTACCAGCGTACGGCCGGAGACTGGCAGGCCTGGTTTGCTGTGCTGGACGAACCCCTTCCGGCCAGCGCAAGGCTACAGCACTTCAGCCATATGCTGCTGGCGCTGGAAGCCGCGCGTTACCATCAGGGCATTGCCTTGACCAACGACTATATGCTGGCCAACCGTAAAGACAGTGATGACTTTGTGCGCCTGCCCTGCCATGCCGTGGCCACAGGAGATCATTTTTACTTCGCCTGGAAGCAGGCACGGCGTCAGGAAGCCTCTATTCAGCGACTCCGGCACTGGTTGGTGGCAGAGGCTCGCAAAACAGGCCTGCTGCACAGGTAGCAGAAAAAGTAACCGTTATTGTACTAAGCACTGGGCGTTTAGTTTTGTCTAATCTTTGTAGAGTTGCTGTAGATAGCCTTGAAGCCTTGCAGCCTGTAAAGGAGGAGAAAAGAAATAGCCTTGAATCAGGTCACAGTTGAGCTTGCGCAGAGCTTCTACTTGATGCTCATTTTCTACACCCTCGGCAACGGTAGCAAAACCAAAGTTGTTAGCAAGTTGCATGATGGTGGCGACTAGGTTGAAGTCTTCTTCAACTTCATGCATATCAACAATAAAGGCGCGGTCAATTTTCAAAACTGAAATGGGAAGGCGTTTAAGATAAGCCAAAGAAGAATAGCCGGTACCAAAGTCATCAATTGCAATAGGTACACCCTGCTCAGCCAGTGTTTGTAGCTGTTTAAGAGCTTCTTGCATATTTTCCATTAACCCGGATTCAGTTACCTCAACTTCCAGTGCTTGAGGTGGCAGGTCAGCCGCTTTGAGTTCGGTTAGCCAGTGTTCAGCAAAATCGGGTTGTATTAACTGTAGACTGGCTACATTCACTGCAAGGCTAAAGTTTTGATCAACAACTCCTTGATTAAGCCAATGCTTTAGTTGTCGGCAAGCTTGTCGTTGAACCCAGCGCCCCAGTTCTAGTATTTGACCCGTTGCCTCAGCTTGCGGAATAAAATCAGCAGGCGAGACCCGCCCCAGTACAGGGTTTTTCCAGCGCAGCAGAGCTTCGGCGCTAAAACAGCGGCCATCGGCAGTTTGTACTTTGGGTTGGTAAACCAGCTCAAGTTCGCCACGTGCGGCAGCATGACTTAACTCACTTTGCAAAGTTACTTTCTTTTGCAGCAGATCTTCGAGTTCAGGTGAATAGTCACGCCAAGCATTGGGCTGATCAGGTACAGCTAAAGCGGCCAGACGTATGAGGGTTTCAGCTGAGCGGTCACCCAGGTTGCTACTGACTCCCAGGCGCACATTTAAGCGTAAGCTAAATTCATTGAAATGGATCGGCTCTCTGACGGATTCCAGCAAGGAATCTAGCCTCTGAGCGAGAGCTTGAATACTGGTATCTGCGCCTGCTTGCAAAGGTCGAATCAAAACCCACTCATTACTGCCCCAAACACCTAAAACATCGTCTGGTAAAAGCTGTGATTTGGCTTTATCTCTGAGCGCTAAAGTAAGCTGATCAGCTACCTCCAGACCGTGTAAACGCGCCATTTCATCCAAGCCATCCATTGCAAAGAAAACGACCATTAAAGGACGCCTGCTAAGTAGCTTTTCGTGCAGCAGTTCGAGTAAGCCGGGGCGATTGGGTAAGCCGGTTAAGCTATCTTCAACGGCCATGCGTTTCAGCTCAGCGGTGCGCAGCTTAACCAAGCTCTCTAATTCTTCAGCGCGGTAAACCTGCTGCTGATGTTTTGCATGTTCTTGCAGGATGTTGTTGAGCCGTTTAATGACTTCCTTGCTGTCAAAAGGCTTGGTTAAAAAATCGCGTGCACCTAGCTCTAAAGCCTGATAGCGAGTTTCCTGATCGGTGTTAGCTGTAAGAACAATAACCGGAGGCATCGCCTCACCAAAACGCTCACCTAGCTGCTTAAGCAGATCCAGCCCATTAAGATGCGGCATTCGGATATCCAGAAAAATGAGATCTGGTAGTTGCTGCTCTAATCGACTTAAGACTTGGCGTGGGTCAGTCATGCCATGCAGCTGTTCAAAGCCCTCATCCTCAAGAATACTCAGTAGCAGTTCGACATTGACTGGGTTATCGTCAATGACCAAAAGTGCAGCATCAGTAAGAGCGTTAGGGCTCATAGACTATCCTTACTTAGGTGTTTTTCAATCAACTGATAAAGGCGTTGAAAATCAAGGGGCTTACTAAGCGAGTCAACAAAGCCCGCTGCTTTAATCTTTTGATCGTAGGCTGAGGTTGCTGAAGCGCTAACGGCAATAACAGGCAGGTTTTTGGTGGTCGGTGAGTTTTGCAGTAATTTTAAGGCGGCAAAGCCATCCATACCTGGAAGATCCAAATCCATTAAAATAATGGCTGGTGGTTGAGAGGCTGCTAGCTCAAGCGCAAGCTCTGCGCTATGGGCTACTTCAACTTCAAACCCTTCCTGCTCGGCAAAAAACTCTTGGATCAACCGTTGGCTTGCAGGGTTATCTTCAACATAAAGCAGGCGCTTACCTTCAAGCTTTTTGTGCTGATTTTGCAGGCTAGACGCGGTGGCCGGTTTTGCAGGCTGGGCACTAGGCAAGGTAAACCAGAAACAGCTGCCGCGGCCTTTTTCGCTACGAGCCCCCATTTGACCCTGCATAAGTTCGATTAGCTGCTGGCTTAATGAGAGGCCAACACCTGTGCCTTCGATTTCGCTAGCTTCTGCGCCTAAGCGATTAAAGGGCTGAAACAGCTGGTGCATTTTTTCAGCTGCGATGCCTACGCCGGTATCTTCAATTTCCAGCAGCAGCTGTTGCTCTAATGGCTGGCAGGTTAGCCTTACCTTACCGCCTGGTTGATTATATTTAATGGCATTGGTTATTAAATTAATTAATACCTGTTTAGTACGGGTAAAGTCTGCATAAACCCAGTGACGGCAAGCTAGAGAAGAGGGGGGGATAAGCTGAACCTGGTATTGTTTGGCAATGGGTTGCAGGCTTTCCAAGGTCTCTTGAACCAGGTCATTGATCAGGATGCTTTCCAAGGATAGGTTGATTCGGCCAGCTTCTATTTTAGCTAAGTCTAAAACTTCATTGATTAAGTTAAGCAGGTGTTGGCCGCTTTTATAAATTTGTTCAGCGTGACGTTGTTGGCGTTCTGTCAGTGGCTGCTTACCAGACTGTAAAAGCTGAGAAAAACCTAAAATAGCATTTAAAGGAGTGCGTAGCTCATGGCTCATGGAAGACAGAAATTCACTTTTTGCTTTGCTGGCTTTTTCTGCTTCTTCTTTAGCCTGATGAATTTTGCCTAAATCAGTTAAAAAGCCTATGAACTGACGTTCATGTGCAGTCGCTGTAGGCACTTCTGTTACGGCTAGGTGAATAGGCAGGGTATGCCCTGAGGCATGTAAGGCTTTAACTTCTCGCCCTTTACCAATAATTTTTGCTTGGCCAGTAGCTAAATAATTCTGCAAATAGTGGTCATGTTCTCTCGCCCAAGGGGTGGGCATGATGAGGTTGATCTGTTGCCCAAGCAGTTGCTCGCTTTGGTAACCAAGAAAGCTAAGCGCAAACTGGTTGGCTTCAATAATCTTACCCGTTGCAGTGATCCTAATAATGCCGATGGCTGCGGTCTCAATTAACGCTTGATAGCGAGCCTGGCTGACTTCTAAAGCCTTTTTTTCTTGCTCTAAAAAATAGCGACTTTGATGTAAGCGCAAGAGCTCAACTACCTGGCGACCAAGCAAGGTTAGATGTTGTAACTCTTCACTGCTAAAGGTTCGTGGTTGGCTATCGAGGATGCAGAGGGTTCCTAATACCAGGCCTTGGTCCCAGCTCAGGGGTACACCAGCATAAAATCTTAATTGCATCTCACCTGTGACCAGGGGGTTGTCTGCAAAGCGAGGATCCTTTCTTGCGTCTTCAACAACCAAGGGTGCTTGGTTGTATACAGCATGGCTGCAAAAGGAAATGCTTCTAGGTGTTTCCGTGGCATCCACACCCTGGCTGGATTTAAACCATTGGCGTTCAGCATCCACGAGGGATACCAGTGCCATAGGAACCTTAAAAAAATCTTTGGCGAGCAGCGTTAAAGCATCAAAGGCTTGCTCTCGCTCGCTATCGAGCAGGTTTAATGCATATAGTTGAGCCAAACGCTCCTGCTCATTTGCTGGTAAGAGTACCTCTGGTGACATGGTGAAGCCTTGAAGTCGAAGTAGGTCGTGATTATCACGTTGAATCAGGGCTGGTGTAAACCTATGTAGCTTTTGCAAGAGAAAATCAGGACTTTAATTCCATATAGAGATATAAAGATATTTTTTAATTATTTTTGGTTTTTATTGGTTCTGGTTAGACTGGCCTGCAAATCATGTATTGTCCTTTTTTAAGGAGAGGCAAATGCCTTTGCTCTACCAGCGCCAGTTAGTTGAAAACGACCCTTGGCAAAGACTGGGGGTTGATGTAGAAGTCAGTGAACTAGTCAATCAGTCATGG
>SKIX01000236.1 GCA_007116195.1 Marinospirillum sp.
GATCACTACGGATTGCAACGCACGCCGGTAGCCGCGATTAATCGCAGTCACCGTGCCTGCTGCAGGTGCCGTGTACTGCACACCTGGCGTTTTCTTATCCGTAAAGAGGATCTGACCCAATTTCACCTTGTCACCGACAGCCACTGCCATAGTTGGCTTCATGCCAACATAGTCAGGGCCTAATACGGCAACTGAACGCACAGGCTGACCATCATAGATAGTCTGCTTGGGTGCGCCGGCGATGGGTAGATCAAGGCCTTGCTTGATTTTAATCATAGGTCTCGCCCAATCACCAAGTTGTTGAAAAACAAAAGCTAAAAAGCTACTTCTACTTCTAAAAAAACTGCTAGAACCGCTGCTTAAAAAGGTGGGAAAAACAGCCATTCTGATCAAGATTCTGTACTTAAGATGATCTGGCGCCCTTGCGCGTCTTTTTGTCGCACAAGATTCTACCGAATATCGCCCCGGAAGCAAAATGCGCTTGCGACCTTTTAGTTCTATAAAAGTGTAAACATTATCTCAGTGCCCACTGAGAATTCAAAGCCTTATCCCAACTCAGCGGCTTTTATAAGTCTTTTAGCAGCTGCTCGAAACCTGACAAAATTCGATCAGGCTGACTAGCTGCTAAGGGCTCACCATGATTATAACCATGCGGTAGCAGCCAAATTGTTACACCTGCAGCTCTGGCTGTCGCAACATCATTTTTTGAGTCACCAAGATACAGCACCTGCTCGGGCTTCAACTGATACTTATCAAGCAAGTAGTGAACTCCCACAGGGCTAGGCTTTTTTTCTGCAAAAGTATCGCCGCCTAGCACATCGGCAAAATAGTCAAACAGGCCATGAGCTTTAAGTGCTAAATCAGCACCCACTTTAAACTTATTAGTCAGCACTGCTTGGCGCTTATTAAGCTCATGCAGGCGAACAACCGTCGCTTTGGCTGCTGGATATAGCTGGCTATTCGTACCCGAACAGCGCTCATAAAAGTAGTAGAATCTTTGCAACAAGAGGTTAGCATCAACTGTTTTGTCAAGCTGAAAATGGCAGAGCGCCTGCTCCAGAAAATGTGCAGCTCCCTTGCCGACCCATAAATGCGCCTGCTCTAAGGTCACCAAAGGCAAGCCAGCTTCGGCTAGCGCTTGGTTAATGGCCTGAGTAATTTCAGGCGCGGTATCCATCAAGGTACCATCCAAGTCATAAATAATGAGCTGATAATCCAACAAAAGCCTAACCCCTTAAAAAAAAGCCCACCAACTTATAAAAGAGGTGGGCCTGACAACTAGAGCATTACTAACATAGGTTTAGCGATCAGCCGGGAAATAAAGAAATTTCACATTAGAAATTTCCTGCAGAATACGCACCACCTGACAGCTGTAACCGAACTCATTGTCATACCAAACATAGAGCACCACCTGCTTGCCACTGGCGATGGTCGCTTTACCATCGACAATACCGGCATGGCGGTTACCAACAAAGTCAGACGACACCACTTCCGCCGAATCGACAAAATCAATCTGCTTCTGCATAGGCGAATAAAGCGCTGACCAGCTCAAGTACTTATTCAGCGCTTCAGCATCAGTATCTTTTTCCAGCGTCAGGTTCAAAATCGCCATAGACACATTAGGAATAGGCACACGAATCGCGTTACCGGTCAGCTTGCCGGCCAGCTCAGGCAGCGCCTTGGCGACCGCTTTAGCGGCACCCGTTTCAGTCAGAACCATGTTCATCGCTGCGGAACGACCACGACGATCACCTTTATGGAAATTATCGATCAAGTTCTGGTCATTGGTGTAGGCGTGTACTGTTTCTACGTGACCACTGACAATACCAAACTGGTCATTCACGGCTTTTAGAACCGGCACAATGGCATTGGTGGTACAAGAAGCAGCAGAAATGATCTTGTCGTCTTCGGTCAAATCACCATCATTGATGCCGTAAACGATATTTTTGATATCGCCCTTGCCCGGTGCGGTCAGAATAGCTCGGGAAGCGCCCTTGCAAGCGATGTGCTGACCCAAACCTTTTTCATCACGCCAAACGCCCGTGTTATCAACGATCAGGGCATTATTGATGCCATACTTCGTGTAGTCGATTTCTTCTGGTGAGTTGGCATAGATAAACTGAATGTAGTTGCCGTTGACGATCAGAGCCTTGTTGTCATGATCCACAGTGATGGTACCATTGAAAGGACCATGCACAGAATCACGACGCAACAGGCTGGCACGCTTTTCCAGATCGCCATCTTTACCGCCACGAACAACGACGGCACGCACTCGCAGCAGGCTACCACCACCGGCTTTTTCCACCAGGATACGCGCCAGCAAGCGGCCGATGCGACCGAAACCATAAAGAACCACATCCTGAGGTTCGCCACCTTTTTCAGCTTCTTTATACTGACCGACAATCGGAGCAACTTCTTCTTTCAGGAAGGCTTCCATATCACCGCCGCCCTGCTTACGATACTTAGCCGCCAGCTTACCCACATCAAGGTGCGCAGGGCCGGGGTTAAGCTTGAGCAGAGTATCTAACAGCAAATGACTGTCACGTACGTCCAACTCTTCGCCTTCGACCTGACGCACAAAACGGTGGTCTTTTAGAATACGAATCACAGAACGGTTGACCAGAGCGCGGCCAAAAATGGAAGTTACAACGTTATGCTTGCGGTAAAGCGTACCTACTAAAGGAATCATGCTTTCTGCAAGGGTTTCACGTTCTTGCCAGTCTTGGCTATAGGAATCCAGCTTGGTGTCAGTCACGGGCTGCCTCTCAAGAAATTAGGGGGTTAGTCCAGAGTTTTCGCGCGCTATTATGCTTGTTGACTTAAAGTTAGGCAAATTTGCCGCCTCCAAGCACCCTGCTACTTTTGTAGGGCCACCCCTTGCTGGAGGCTGGAGCCACTTAGGTTCAACTGCTAGAATCTTGTTTTTTTGACCATCAAGGAAATGTCCGTGCCTGCCAAGCCAGCTGCTGTTCCTTCTTTACCTCTACCCCTACTGCCTGAAGCTCCTCCTCGAAAACCTGGCTTTATTCAACGCTGGTTGAATTTGCAGGGTGCTGCTTCAGCTTTGGCGCTCTTAGAGGCAGCAGAAAAGCACCCCGCCCCTTTACTGGTTATTTGTGCTGATAGCAGCTCAGCTCAGGCCTTAGCTGATGAACTGAGTTTTTTTGCTGAACAGCGACTACCCGTGTTTACTTTACCTGACTGGGAAGTCTTACCCTATGACCGCTTTTCACCCCACCAGGACATCGTTTCCGAGCGCTTACAAACGCTTTTAGCCCTGCCTTCGCAGCAGCAAGGGCTGCTAGTTGTACCTGTCTCTACTCTAATGCAGCGCCTACCACCTGCAGAGTTTGTTACTAGCCATGCGCTCGATATAAAACTCAATCAGAAACTCGACCTACATGCCTTTCGCCGTCAGTTAGAAGAAGCAGGCTACCGGGCTGTGGATACTGTCTATGAGCATGGTGAATATGCCGTACGTGGTGGATTACTTGACCTCTACCCCATGGGTAGTAAGCAACCACTTCGCATTGAGCTCTTTGATGACGAAGTGGAGTCGCTACGTTTTTTCAATCCAGAAACTCAGCGCACCGAAGAAAAAACCGACCATATATCGCTTTTGCCTGCACATGAGTTTGCATTAACACCCAGTGCACTCGAGATTTTTCGTACCGAGTTTCAAACACGCTTTGACTTAGACCTATCACGCTGCGACCTCTATCAGGACACCCTTAAAGGCCAGGTCACCCCTGGTCTGGAATTCCTGTTGCCCCTGTTTTTTACCCATACCACAACCCTGTTTGATTATTTACCTGCTGAAACCCTGATAGCTGAAATGGGTACAACCAGTGAGGCTGCACAGCACTTCTGGGATGAAATTCAGCGCCGCTATGAGAGCTTGCGTCATGATCTGCGCCATCCCTGCTTGCCACCAACTGAGCTTTACCTGCCCGTCGAACGACTCAACAGTCTACGCAAAAGCTTTCCCCGTGTTTTGCTGCCTAACAGTCAGCCTAAAGATCAGCTTGCCGGCGACCTCCAGTTGCCCTGCCAAGCTCTACCAGACTTAGCCGTTCAAGCCAAAGCGAGTCGACCCCTGGGTGCGCTCCAGGATTTTCTTCGAGACCACCCAACAACCTCCGTACTCCTCACCGCTGAATCTGCTGGCCGCCGTGAGGCGCTGATTGAACTACTCGAACGTCACCAGCTCAAGCCGCAGGCCGTCAACAGCTGGTCAGCCTTCCTGGATCAACGGCCTCAGCTTGGCCTCACCCTGGCCCCCTTAGATCGCGGCCTCTGGGCTGGCCAGCCCGGTGTATTACTGGTTACTGAATCACTCTTATTTGGTGAACGTATTCAACAGCGTCGGCGACGTCAGAGTGCGGAAGTCAGTCAGGATCTCGCCTTTAAAAGCTTATCGGAGCTTTCAGTTGGTAGCCCGGTAGTGCATATCGATCACGGCGTTGGCCGTTATCAGGGGCTAGAAGTGCTCGAAGCCGGTGGTCAGAAGCAGGAGTTCCTAAAACTGGTCTATGCGGATCAGGCCAACCTTTATGTGCCGGTTGCCGCTCTAGATCGCATCAGCCGCTATTCTGGCCTAGCTGATGAAAACGCCCCTCTGCACCGGCTGGGCTCTGAACAATGGGATAAAGCCAAACGCAAGGCTGCAGAAAAAATTCGTGATACCGCCGCCGAGCTACTGGATGTTTATGCTCGCCGTGAAGCCCAGCAAGGCCATGCCTTCACTTTGGATGAAGAAGCCTACGAACAGTTTGCTGCAGCCTTCCCTTTTGAAGAAACGGTGGACCAAGAGCTAGCGATTAATGCCGTCATTCGTGACATGACCCGCACCCGCCCTATGGATCGTGTCGTTTGTGGGGATGTCGGTTTCGGTAAAACTGAAGTGGCGATGCGTGCTGCCTTCATTGCAGTGAATGGCGGCCACCAGGTTGCTGTTTTGGTGCCCACAACCCTACTAGCGCAACAGCATTATGATAATTTCAAAGACCGCTTCGCTGACTGGCCGGTCAACATTGAACTGCTGTCACGTTTTCGTTCAGCGAAAGAGCAAGCAGCCGCCATCCAGCAACTTGAAGAAGGCAAGGTCGATATCCTCATCGGTACTCACAAGCTTTTACAAGCAGGTGTCAAATACCAACAGCTGGGCTTGGTAATCATTGATGAAGAACACCGTTTCGGGGTCAGGCAAAAAGAAAAGCTCAAAGCCCTACGCGCTAATGTTGACCTGCTCTCTTTAACTGCCACACCTATTCCGCGTACGCTCAATATGGCCATGTCAGGTATTCGTGACCTTTCCATTATTGCGACCCCTCCGGCTCGTCGCCTATCGGTCAAGACCTTTGTGCGCCCAAGAGACGAGAGCATCATCAAGGAAGCTGTTCTTCGTGAGCTACTTCGTGGTGGCCA
>SKIX01000184.1 GCA_007116195.1 Marinospirillum sp.
GCCGCTTGGCCTCTAGCTGCATCGCCATCGAGTGCCCAGGCAGGCAGGCTAAAAGCAAAGCTTATTAACAAGCTGCCCCAGAATTTTTTAGTTAGGTGGTTCATAGGCTTTCCCCTCATCGTTATTACAGCTAGAGCGCTTAACGACCACACTATATCCATAATAACCCTCTGGATATTGGGGAGATCTTGAGACGTCTAAAGCTTTCTTTAGCTTGAGGAAAGCAAAGGGGAGTAAAGTTTGATCAGCTCAGCCAAGGATGCAGACTCTAGCTTTTGCATGACTTGATGGCGGTGCACATCAATGGTTTTAGGGCTGATATTTAAGCGGTCAGCCATTCTCTTGCTTGGCAAGCCTTCCAGCATGAGCGCCAGAACCTGCTTCTCTCTTGCCGTAAGTTGTTCTAGCTGGGCACGCCTTACCTGCTGTTCTGCCTGCTGTTGTAACTGCTGCTGATGCTGGAAAAGCGCTTTATTGATGCTGTCTAGCAGCTGCTGGTCATTAAAAGGCTTCTCAAAAAAATCCACAGCACCCGCTTTAAGTGCCCTGACGGCCATGGGAACATCACCATGCCCTGTTAGTAGAATAACCGGCACCTGGCTTGGTAAGGCAACCAAGTGTTCAAGAAGTTCCAAGCCACTCATACCCGGCATACGTACATCCAGTAAAAGGCACACAGGCACTTGCGGCTCACCCTGCTTCAGACTAGCCAGGAACTCCAAAGGGCAAGACCAGCTACGAGTTAACCAGCCCATAGATTCCAGTAGCCAAGCCAGGGACTCTCTAACCCCGGCATCATCGTCCAAAATCCAAATTTCAGCTTTTGATTCCATAACCTTCCCTTAAGAGTTCGCAGGCAGCGGCAAGACTAAACGGGCAACCGCACCCTGAGCAGAGCGCCCGGTTAATTGTAACGACCCGCCCAGATCAGCAGCAAAGCTCTGACTTAAGCGTAACCCCAGGCCCATACCTTGTGGCTTGGTGGTAAAGAAAGGGCGAAATAGCTGAGCCTGCACCTGATCACTAATACCTATACCTGTATCCGCCACCTGGATAACCAGCTTCTGATCCTGAACAGCGGCGGTGATCCTGATCTCTTTAGGCTGCTGCTTCACTTCAGCCAGTGCATCGGCGGCATTGGTTAAGAGGTTCAAGAAGATTTGCAGCAGCTGCGCTCTATTGGCCTTCACTTTAGGCAGCTTCTGTTCCAGCTCTAAATGCAATTGAATGCCCTTATGACGAAAACTAGCCTGCATAAAGGCTAAAGCTTCCTTCAGGCAGGCACTCAGGTCAAGCAGCTCTTTGCTGGCCGGCTCTTTACGCAAAAAAGCACGCAGATTTTTAATGATTTCCGCCGACTGCTGACCTTGTTGAATAATTTTTTGTAATGCCTCTTCAACGCGCTGTCGCGATAGTTCGCTGACAGCTTCCTGCTCACGCTGTAAGTAATTGCGGCTACCCTGTGCGTAATTGAGAATAGCGGTTAAAGGCTGATTTAATTCATGCGCCAACCCAGCGGCCATTTCTCCCATCAACGCAAAACGAGACAGCTGGGTCAGCTCTTGTTCTTTTTCTCGTGCCGCTGCATTGGCCGCACTGAGTTCCAAGGTTCGCTTACGTAAAAGATGACTGACCCTCAGCTGATGTAACAGCAGAACCAAAAGAAAAGCTGCTGAAATCAGTAAAGGGTAACGATATTCCTGAATAGCTGCGGCTAAAGGGTTGTGTGGAAAAGCAGCAAAAGGGCCTACCCTCAGGCGTTCAAACAAAGCATAAACCGGCTGGTAAGACAGGGGCGCAGTCCACTGGCTGTCCTGGTTAGCCGAATCAGCATCCAGGAGGGCTAGAGTTGCTGCTCGAGCGACCTCAGGCGCAGTGCGGCCTGTGCGCAAAAAAGGCCAGTCAGGATAGAGTGCACTCGAATGCCAGCAGGGGTAAGTCGACGTTTGTGGTTTCACCACTCGAAAGGCTTTCAGCTCAGCCAGCCCTTCCCTGGCCAGGCTTTCAAGCAAGCAGGCGCGCAAAACCACGGCATCTACTTCTTGCTTCACCAAGGCATCCAGCAGCTGCTCCATAGGAAAGCCATAAGTCTGAATACTTGCCAAACGCCTGCGCCAATCAAAGCCCGCTGCTTCCATTTCATCCTGAATCAACTGAAAACCGCCAAAGGCCTCCAGGCTGACAACACCTAAACTCTGCCCTTTCAGGTCACTCCAGGTTTGTAAGTCGTCACGCTCAGCCAGGGTAATCACTGCCGAACCCAGGGCCTGTTGAGGCGGGTTAACTTCCGGGTTCTGTAAGCTTGCCAAAGGGGCCAGCAAATAGGCCTCAGACAGATGAACATAGTGCCCTGGGTTAGTTAAAATGAAATCCAACTCGCCACGAGATAAAGCCTGCTCCAGCTCCTCTGCATCCAACCAACTCACTTCCAGGTGGTAGCCCGGCAGAGCCTGCTCTAAAGCGTGAAAGGTTGCTTGCCAGCCCTGCTGTAATACCGGAGCATCCCGCCAAGTCAGCACACCCAAATGAATTCGCTGCTGGGCATGCAGAGAGACTAAATTCGAGAAACTCCAGCTCGAGAAACCCAGGCTCAAGAAGAAAACCAGCACCAGGCAAAGCAAACGAAAAAGCGACACGGATACTTCCTAAAATAAAAAAACCTGCAAAGCCCATCCTTTGGCCCTGCAGGTTTTACCAGGTTTCAAAATTTACAGGTTAGCAAAAAACACCACCAAAACCCCTACAGGTGCCAAATACCGAACCACCAGGTTCCACAGGCTAAAGTCATAAACATCCAAGCCCAGCTCTTTGCGCACCTCTTCCTTATCCAAACACCAGGCCGTAAACAGAATAACTCCCAAACCTGTTAGAGGCAGGAAGAACTTACTCGTCAAGGTATCTAAAAGATCAAAAACATTCAGACCTAAAATCAAAAAGTCGCCCAAAACATTAAAAGAGAGCAAGGCCAGGATGCCCAGAGCCCAAGCTGCAGCACCGGCTGCAAGCGTCGAACCAACACGACCCAAAGCCGTTCTTTCTTCAACAAACTCGACTACGGGCTCCAGCAAAGAAATAGCTGAAGTCACTGCAGCAAACGTCAGCAACACAAAGAAAGCCAGACCCACCAGCCAACCGGCTGTAATATGGCCAAAAGCTACTGGCAGAGTAACGAAGATCAAACCTGGCCCCTCACTCAGGTTCAAGCCTTCAGCAAACACAATGGGGAAAATCGCCAGGCCAGCAGCCAAGGCAATAACGGTATCCATAATGACAACGGTACGCGCCGACTGCAGCAGGTTGACATCCTCACCTAAATAGGAACCATAGGCCATCATAATGCCCATACCCAAAGATAAAGTGAAAAAGGCATGACCTAAAGCGGCTAAAACAATACCACCATCAACCTGACTCCAGTCCGGCTTAAACATAAACTCCAGCGCTTGACCAAAGCCACCGGTCGTCATGCCGTAAACCACAAGCAAGACCAGAAGCACACCCAAAGCGGGCATAAGCAGAGTTGCCGCTTTTTCCAATCCTCCCGTTACGCCACGAGCCACGATACCGACGACTAAAAGCATAAACAGGCTATGCCAGAAAATTAAAGTTGCTGGGCTACCTAGCAAACCACCAAAAATAGCGCCTATGCCGTCAGCATCCTGACCTGAAAAGCTGCCCAAAAGAGCATCTTTGATATAAGCCAAAGACCAGCCACCGATGACACTATAAAAGGATAAAATCAAGAAAGCGCCCAGAACACCGCCAAGGCCGACCAACACCCAAAGCCGGCTACTACCACTGACTGCAGCCATTTCTTGCATGGTGTTAATTGGATTTTTCTGACCACGACGACCTAAAAGCCACTCGCTTACCAGAATCGGCAAGCCAATCAAAAAAATACAAGCCAAATAAATAAATACAAAGGCAGCGCCACCGCTGTCACCCACCATGTAAGGGAACTTCCAGATGTTACCCAAACCCACGGCTGAGCCGGTTGCTGCCAGCACGAACCCCATACGCGAAGACCATTGCGCATGACCTTGCTTTACTGAAGCCATAGTCACCTCTATTTTTTTAATGCATACGCGTGTTTGAAAGCTGCTGAAAAGTATTCTCCCAGAAATACCTTTGTAGGTCATCTAAAGCTGAGTTTCCAGGCACACCCTCAGAGGACTTAGCCCCTTAGCCTCTGTTAAACTAATCCATTAGTGAGTCTATTTTGGAGTTTCGCAACCATGAACCAACCTTCATCTTTATCTTCTGGTGGACGCTTTAATGAGCCAACCGATGCTTTCGTAGAAGCCTTTACCGCTTCTGTCACCTTCGATCAACGCCTCTATCGACAGGATATTCAAGGCTCCATTGCTCACGCCAAGATGCTAAGCAAGGTTGGTGTGCTTAGTGAAGACGAAAAAAACGCCATTCTTCAAGGCCTGGAAGAAATACAACAAGAAATTGAACGAGGCGAATTTGAGTGGTCAGTTCAGCAAGAAGACGTCCACATGAACATCGAAGCCGCCCTGACCGCTAAAATTGGCATCACGGGCAAAAAGCTGCATACCGGGCGCTCACGCAATGACCAGGTAGCCACAGATATTCGCCTGTATTTGCGCGATCAAATCGATTGGGTTGCAAAAGAATTAACACGCCTGCAAAAAGGGCTCATTCAGCTCGCGCAAGCAGAAGCTGACACCATCATGCCCGGCTTCACTCACCTACAAACCGCTCAACCGGTTACTTTTGGTCACCATCTACTCGCCTGGAATGAAATGCTGCAGCGTGATTATGAGCGCCTGATGGATACCCGTAAGCGCGTGAACCTCTCACCGCTGGGTGCTGCAGCCCTGGCGGGAACGACCTATCCCATTGACCGCCTGATGACGGCCGAACTCCTGGGTTTTGAGCGCCCGACCAGCAACTCTCTGGACTCGGTTTCTGATCGGGATTTCGCGATTGAGTTTTGCAGCTTTGCCAGCCTTTTACTCATGCACCTTTCCCGCATGAGCGAGGAGCTTATTCTTTGGACCAGCGCCCAGTTCAACTTTATCGACCTGCCCGACCGCTTTTGTACGGGCAGCTCGATTATGCCGCAAAAGAAAAACCCTGATGTACCTGAATTAGTGCGCGGTAAGAGTGGGCGCGTCTATGGCCACTTAATGAGCCTACTGACACTCATGAAGTCGCAACCCCTGGCGTACAATAAAGATAACCAGGAAGATAAAGAGCCGTTGTTCGACACCCTGGATACAGTACAAGGTTGCCTGCGCGCTTTCGCTGATATGATTCCGGCGTTACAGCCCAAGCGTGAAAGCATGTATGAAGCCGCACGCCGTGGCTTTGCTACTGCAACAGATTTAGCCGATTATCTGGTTCGCA
>SKIX01000251.1 GCA_007116195.1 Marinospirillum sp.
ATGAGCGCAGGTCAGGCAAGGCGAAATTGAACGAAAAAGCGGAGTTTACATGGAGTAAATGAGCATTTTGAGGTCAATTTCAACGCAGCATCACCCAGCGCAGTAGTTAATCAGAGGTTTCTTAACTAAAGCTGACCTATTAAGAGTTAACAAACACTTAAATTCTAACTGGCTCCAGGACACAAAAACCAAAGAAACAACCACTTAAAAGAAAATCACAAAAAATCACTTAAATATGCTGGTTGACGCCCACCCAACTTAAGCCTAGCTTTAATAGGGTTATTTAATTTTTTTTGTTGCTGGTTTTTTGGCCAAGGAAATGAAGGATCAAGCTATGAACACTTGCTTTCAAACGGCTAATCACTACCTCCTTTGTATCACTAGCAACAACCGCTTGCTGGCTGATTACGAACTGATTTTGCAGCAGCAAACTGGGCTCAAGGTCATCTACTCAGGCTCTCTGCAAAGCTGTTTAGAGGCTCAAGAGCAGGCAAAAGCAGCAGCCATTATTATGATTGATGCTCACCTCTTATGCCAAAAAAGCGCTGCTAACCACCAGCTGCTCAACTGCTCACTTTTGCGCAGCAAGCCTGCAATCCTTTTTGACTACAACCAAGAATCAAAAATAATTGACCTCTACATCAGTTCCGGCATAGATGACTACCTGGTTCACCCCATTCACCCCTTAGCCTTGTGCATGAAAATTGAGCTATTAATCAATAGCTACCGCATACTCTCTTTAACCGAAGACAATAATAAAAAGAACCGTGCACTCCTGGAAGCAATACAAGAAAGCGAGCTGCTAAAAAAAGAAACCAGTCTGGCTTCACATATTTTTTACAATTATCTGCTAGGTAAAAATGAGCCACCCTTACCTCAGGGTTTAAAGCGTCACTTAGACTTTGCACGAGACTTTAGTGGCGACCTTATTTTGGCCCAAAACACAGCAAACAATAAAAGCCTGGTCTTTCATGCTGACGCTACAGGGCATGGGCTGGCAGCCACCATCACTTTAATGCCTTTGACACAAATTTTTCGCACTATGGCAACTAAAGGCTGCAAATTGACCAGTATCCTGCAAGAAATGAACTCAGTCCTCAATCAACAGATTCCCGAAGACCGCTTTGTTGCTGCCACCCTCGTTGAAGTTGACTGGGAGCTCAATGAGGTTACTGTATGGAATGGCGGTATGCCAGCAGTTACCCTGATCAACTCAGCAGGACAGATAAAAAACACTTTCACTTCAAGCAACCCTGCACTCGGCATTCTGGAGTCTGATCGCTTAAACCTCAGCTTTACCAAGGCTGAGTTTGCAGAAGGTGACTGTTTAGCAGCCTTCAGCGACGGGCTAAGCGAACAGTTTGATTCTGAATTTCAGGTCTGCGTCGGGAAAAACCAGGCTTTGGATTGGGTCATTGCTACCCTGGATGAGCAAACAACGACTCCTCTTATCGACAAGGTGTGTCAGTTCAGCGGCAAAGCCTTGCCTGACGATGATATCTCTTACTACACCTTTCAACTACAAAAGCAGCAAGAAGCTAATGACAGCTATTTTCTTAACATCCACGAAAGTCGCCTTAGCCCTTTCGAATGGAGCTACCAGATTTATGGCGAGTTGATTTTTGAGCAGGATATCCCAGCAACCTGCTACAGTCTGCTTATAAACAATATTAAAGAGCCCAGCCTTTTTAACCGGGCTTACCAGACCATCAGCGCTTTACATCAAGGAATTATTGATTACTGCTTGCTTAACCTAACACTGGATACTGAGGCTATTAGTGGCCGCAACGTTACGAGCTTTTTAAGAAAGCGTAACTACTTGCTCAGAAACATCTCGGACCAGATGATGTTAGGAATAAAAATAGCAATGAAAAATGAGCCAAATAGCCCTAAGCTGAGCATTCACTTTGCCCATAATGGCAGGCCGCTTACCGAGGATTTTTTGAAGCGTGAGCAATTCCATCGCGTACAAAAAAACTGCAAAGAAGTTCAGTTGCTTAATTCTGGGTATAAAATCAAATGCATTCTTTAGTGGTGATGAAAATGCCCCTACTTTTCCAGCTAGCTTTTGCTTGTTTTCTTATAGGTGCCACTAGCCTAACCAGCTACTTTTATAATCATTGGCTGATTACTGGCCTTGCGACCCTCTTAGGCTTGGCAGCAGGCTATTTGCTCTTAGGTGGCACTAGAAATAAAAGCGCCCCACCCGTACAGCAAGAGCCAGACCCTGCTTTAGCTCCCTTAGAGTCCTTTCAAAAGCTGGCTGTCTGCAGCCAAGAGATCAGCCAGGAAACTCAAGCAAGCCTGACCTCCTTACAAAAAATGCAAAATGAAGCCCTGAATGAGCTTTCGGCCTCTTTTAGCCAAATCAAACAAGACCTTGAAGAGCAACAGGAACTTGCCCATCAACAGCTGCATGGTAACGAAAGCAGCTCAGACACCTCTTATAACTACATTGCCAACTTTGCGGTTGACACTCTGGAAACCCTGAACAATTTCATTGACTCTTCCGTTAAAAACAGCTCAGACCTGATTGCCATGCTAGACCAGGTTAGCCAGCTGGCAGATTCCATGCCCGAGCTAATGCAGGGTCTTAATGATATTGACCAAATAGCAGAGCAAACCAACCTGCTCGCACTTAATGCTTCTATTGAAGCTGCTCGCGCAGGTGAGCACGGCCGTGGCTTTGCAGTAGTTGCGCAGGAAGTGACCCTGCTTTCTACAAATTCTTCAGAGTTTAGTTTGAAAATCCGCAACAACCTTAATGCCATGAGCAACAAGATAGACTCACTGTTTGAGGAAGTGAAGCAGCTGGCATCCTACGACATCTCTTTTATTCTTGAAGCCAAAAAAGAGGCAGAGCAAGCCATCAAGCTTTTGGTCAGCAAATCAGAATCCGACCAGGAAACCACACAAAAACTCGAGAGAATCACCTGCACACTCAAAGACTCGATTAACCATGCTATGCGCTCACTTCAGTATGAGGACATTAGCAACCAGGTGATTACTTATCTTCAAGAAAAACAAAACCATTTCTCAGGGCATTTAAACTCACTTGTCAACGAAGCAGCCTATGCCGAGTTCAGTGAAACCTGGCTCAACAATAAGATAAGCGAAATAAACACAGATCTTAAGCAAGGAAAAAACAACCCTATCTCTTCCGGCAGTATGGATAGTGGCAGTATCGAGCTTTTCTAGTCCAACCTGGAGGTCACCATGACCAGCGTAACGACGATCAATCTACCCAACCGTTTTGATTTTGGTTTTCACAAAGAATTTACTGAGCAATCCCGTGCTTTCTTGGCACAGCAAGATGCCCAAGACCTTCTGCTTGACTTTACACATGTTAGTTACCTGGATAGCGCTGCTTTGGGAATGCTGGTTTACCTCCATAAACAGGCCAGCAACGCGCGCAAACGAATAAAGCTGGTCAACACCAGCCCCTTTGCCGATGAGATTCTAAAAGTAGCTAATATTGATAAAATTATTGAAACTCTTTAACAAGAGGGCAGAGTCATGAGTCAGCCTTTATTGAGCCAACACAACCAAGCAATGCTTAAACAACAATATAAGCCGGTTATTGACCTCAATCGCAGTATGCTTAGTGGTCTAGAAAAACTAACCCAGTTTCAACTGGAAAGCATGCAGTTTTACGCTGACTTTGGCTTAAAACAAGTGCAGCTATTAATGGAGCTGAAGGCCTCATCAGATTTGGGTAACTACACCCAGCAGCAAATGGAAAAATTAGACCTGTTAGGCAAGCAGCTCAGTGAAGATACCCAAAGGTTTCATCACATCAACCAACATCTTAAAAGCTCAGTTATGCAATACCTGCAAACTTCAACCTACCGCCCTATCGGGCAACTAGTGCCAGGTTTCGATGAAAAAAGGCAGCTGCAATCCAGTTCAGATTAAGCTGAACGATAACAGTCTGCCGCTTCTTTGAGCTTAGTCAACAACTCCACCCCTGAAGAACTGCGCTTAACAGCATCAAACAGGGTTTGCGCCTCTTCTTTCCAGCGAGGTAACAACAGGCGCAACCATTGTTTCGTTCTTAACACCCGAACTTTGTCAGGCAACTCAGCCTGATGCACGGCATAGGTTGCATGAATTAAATCGAGCACATCACTCAACTGACTGGGTGCACGCCACTGCTGCCTTGCATGCGCTTTAATTTGCTGAGCTAGCCAAGGGTCCGCTAACGCTGTACGCCCAAGCATGACATCCTTAACACCGCTTAACTCCACGCAACGCAAGTAGTCTGCAAGGGTCCAAATCTCACCGTTAGCGAGTAAAGGCACGTTAACCTGAGCCGCTATTTCGGCAATCTTCTCCCAATAAGCTGGCGGCTTATAACCTTGAGTCTTGGTGCGCGCATGAATAACTAATTGTTGGACACCTGCGGCTTCAAGAGCCTGAGCATTTTCTATTGCCAACCCCATGTCTTCATAACCTAGCCGCATTTTTGCGGTTACTGGCAGCTCAGCACTTTTTAAAGCCTGGACTACCGCTTGGGCAATCGCATAAACCCGCTCAGGCTCTTGCAGTAATCGAGCACCACCACCGTGGCGGTTAACAATTTTTGCTGGGCAACCAAAGTTAAGATCTACCACCTGGGTGCCCGCCTTGGCAGCAACCAAGGCATTCATCGCCATAGATTCAGGCTCACTGCCCAGCAATTGCAAATGCACAGGTACACCACTTGCGGTTACCGAGCCTTGCTTAAGCTCAGGGCAGAGCCGATAAAAGACCTTGGGTGGCAAGCGCTCATAGGACACGCGAACAAACTCAGTCACGCAAAAATTCCAGCCACCTTGAGCTGTAATAAGTGCACGGGTACTCGCATCCAAGACACCTTCCATAGGAGCAAGGGCAACACAAGGAAGCGATTGATCATCGCTGCGAGCAGCTTGAAAAAAAGGCCTGGACATGAAAAGAGCTGCATTTTCTGAAAAAAAGCTAGTTTACCCTATAGCTTTCCAGCGAACATGACTCACAGGTCGGTTTTTTTTGAAATTCCTGACAAAACCACAAAACCTGCTGTGCTCTTGCAAGACGATGTGACCTTTTGCCCTAGAGGTAGTGATTCTTGTAGTTGCTACAAAAAAATTTCTAGTGCAAGGTTAAGCGGATAACCCTTAAAGCTATAAGGCATCTTCACAAGAGGACTAGCCATGCAAGACGCTGAACTACTGTTCGAAGGTTTTAATCTCATGCTGCTTGGCATGGGTTTTGTTTTCACCTTTTTGACAGTGCTCGTCATAGCGACGACCTTGATGTCGAAAACCATCAACCGCTTTTTTCCTGCACCCGAATTGCCCGCAACTGCGCGCCCAGCTGCCCGACCTCA
>SKIX01000131.1 GCA_007116195.1 Marinospirillum sp.
AAGGTTAATGAATACAGTCAGCTAGAGAATCGTGATATCTGGGAGTATCCTCTTCAGCTCAGCGAAGAAGGTTTGCAGCGAGTGATTTGGCACCTGTGGGAGCTGGATCGAGTGCGCTTTGATTATTGGTTTTTTGATGAAAACTGCTCTTATCGCTTGCTGGCATTACTCTCGACTGCTGAGGATGATCTGCATTTAACCCAGGGTTTTAATATCAAGGCGCTACCTGTGGATACCCTTCGTGCTTTAGAGCAAGCAGGTTTACTCAGTAACGAAGGACAGTATCGCCCAGCTTTTGCAACGCGATTGAGCGGAATGGCAGAACAGTTAACTGCTGAAGAAGTGGACTGGGCACGCCAGCTGGTGTTTGAGCAGCCTGACCCTGCTTCTTTAGCCTTACCGGAGGGAGTGAACCAGGCTGCTGTTTATGAGTTTGCTGCAGAGTGGTTGAACTTTAGATTTCAGCACCAGGGCGTGAGCCGTGACCTAGCTGCGCCTCAGTTGCATCGCTTACTTCTGGCGCGAGCCAGCACCCAAGAGAGTTCTGGTTTTAAGCCGCTCAGTCCTCCGAAAACATCGCCTCATCAGGGTCATGATAGTGCGCGCTGGGGTTTAGGTGGTGGCATGAATGATGACACAGGCTACCTGTCTATTTTTGCTAGACCCGCTTATCATTCGCGCTTTGATGACCTGGAAGGTTATTTGCCGAATGCAGAGATCAATCTACTCGAATTCGAGTTACGTGTGCATGAAGACAGAGAAAAGCTTGAGCCTTGGCATTTAACGCTGTTGGAGATAGGCAATTATCTACAAAGCTCACCCATTTTTTCTTTACCAGCTTGGCGGGTAAAGGCGGAGGTGGGGCGCACGGATCCCTTGATGTCAAGTCGTGATGCCTGGAGGTCGCGCCTGGGTGCTGGCTATGGTCGTGCCTGGGGTTCAAGTGAGAACTTTATGGCTTATGCGTTTATTGCCGGTGAATTAGAAGCGGGGCCAGCTGCCGGTAATCTGGATCGTTCCGATACTCACGATTGGGCACTGGGGCCTGGTGTTAATTTGGGGTTTGTTTGGGCTCCCATCCAGCCTTTGCGGTGGGGTTTGGATGCACGCTGGACTAAGTTTACTAACGGTAATTCAGGGGAGCAGGCTTGGGTTGAAGGCGTTGCTCAATGGAATCTGAGTCGCAACCAAGCTGTACAGTTAAGCGCAGAATGGGAAGATCGGGGTGAGAGTCGCTGGGAGGCTGGTGTGCGATGGTTAAGGTTCTTTTAAAAGCTCTAGCCTTGCTTGCTTTGGCTATTCAGCTGAGTGGCTGTGGTCACTTATTTTACTGGCCTGAGAAGGGCCTGCGAGGAACCCCTGATCAGTTGGACATGCCCTATAAGGATGTTTATCTAATCAATAAGCAGGAACAAAAACTCCACGGCTGGTGGTTAGAAGCTCGGCTTGAGCAAGAACAGACTGAGCAGGGTGTGATTTATTTTCTTCACGGCAATGCGGAAAACATCAGTACTCACTTTGCTGCTTTAAGCTGGATCACTCGCCACGGCTGGCATCTTTTTGCTCTGGATTATCGTGGCTTTGGCTTGTCAGAAGGTACACCGAGTATTTCTGGGGTGCATCACGATGCTTATATTGGCTTGCAATGGGCGCTGAAAGAAGCTGAGCAAAGAGACCTGCCTTTGGTCGTCGTTGGCCAAAGTATTGGCGGTGCAACGGCTTTAAGTGTGTTAGCACTGGCTGAGGAAGGTGACCAGGTGCAGGCTTTGGTGGTAGATAGTGCTTTTTCTGGCTATCGGCGCATTGCACGTGAAAAGTTGAGCGAAAGCTGGCTGCTTTGGGCTTTCCAGTATCCGCTTTCCTGGACGATCACTGATCGCTACAGCCCCGAGAGACATGTAAAAGATCTGCCCGAAATTCCTATCTTGTTTTTGCATTCCTGTGGTGATCTGATTATTCCCTGCTCACATAGTCAGCGCCTTTATGAGCTAGCAAGTGAACCTAAAGATTTTTGGCAAGGTGAGCGAGAAGGGCATATTAGTATGTTAATGCAAAGAAACTGGCGGCAAGCTCTGCTGGAGTGGTTGCCAGAGCAGAGTTTAAGCCAACCCTAAATATAATCTCGCTCTAGCCAGCAACTCGCTCAGGGTTTGATATCCTCCGACCCCTAGTTTAACCCGACCACTAGTTTAAATAGGTGAAGGGGTATGCTTTAGGAAACCTCTGATTAACTACTGCGCTGGGTGATGCTGCGTTGAAATTGGCCTCAAAATGCTCATTTACTCCAGTAAACTCCGCTTTTTCGTTCAATTTCGCCTTGCCTGACCTGCGCTCGTGACGTTAATCAGAGGCTCCTTAGCTTTCTTTCTGCCGTTTGGCTTCTTCTTTAAAACGAGCGGGTTCCAGTTGGTGTTTATTCAATAGCTTGTAAAAATCGGTACGATTACGCCCAGCCAAGCGAGCGGCTTCAGTGACCTTGCCTTCGGCCAGTTGCAGCACTTTAATAAGATAGTTCTTTTCAAACTCAGTTTTAGCTTCGTTCAGTGAAGGCAGGCTGCGTGTTTGCTTGTTTAAAGCACTGGCAACCTGATTAGAGCTAATGACAGGCGTTGTGGTTAGGGTAACGCATTGTTCAATCACTTGAACCAGTTGGCGCACATTGCCAGGCCAGGGAGCAGCTGCGAGTAGTTGCATGGCTTCTGCTGAAAAACCACTGACTTGCTTGCCTAGATGTTGGGCACTTAACTGAAGATAGTGGTTGATCAGTACAGGCAGGTCTTCGCTGCGTTCACTGAGATCAGGCAGGTGGAGTTGAATAACCGCGAGTTGGTAATAGAGGTCTTCTGTTAGCTTCTTGTCTTCCAATAGCTTGGGCGCAGAACAACGACTGGTTGTGATCAGCCTTAAACCTGCAGGCCGGTGTTTTAAGCGGGCTTGTAAGCGGGCTTGTAAACTGGCAGGCAGTAAATCGATCGCTTCTATTAGCAGCCAACCTTGCTGGGTGGCCTCTAAAAACTCAAAGAGCTGCTCTTCTAGGGCTTCGGTTAATTCTTGGTTACAGTTAAGGGTGAGGCTGGCGCTAAGCGGTGTGGCCTGTTGCAGGCTGGTTGCGAGTAACGTTTTGCCTGTGCCTGGGCTACCGGTAATGAGTAGAGGAGCTTCAGCTTCGGCAGCTTTTTCTGCTTGTCGTAACAGGTCAAGCAGGTGGTTGCTGGCTGCAATAAGTTCAGGGTGCCAGTTAGGTTGCTGTCGAGGGCGGGCAGACTGCTGACTGACTTCATCGATAAGCTGGAAAAGCTCTTGCTTATCCACTGGCTTGGTTAAAAAGCCATAAACACCCTGGCGAGTCGCTTCTATTGCATCGGGAATGGTGCCATGGGCCGTTAAAATGATGACAGGCAGGCTTGGATGCTGCTCTTGAATAACAGCAAAGAGAGCCAGGCCGTCCATTTCGTCCATACGCAAATCTGATAGTACTAAATCGGCCGTACACTCTTGCAGCCTGAGCAAGGCTTCTTCACCACTGGCAGCGGTTATGACCTGATGGCCTGCACTTTCTAAACGCAGTGAGAGGAGCTTAAGCAGGCTCAGGTCATCATCAACGAGCAGAATTTGAATAGGGTTTTCTGCGGGTTGAACTTCTGGCAGTAGTTTCATGGTAGTTCGCTGTGCTCCAAACGGCGTTGATGTAGCTGTTGTTCAATGGTGGTTAGAGCATCCAGTTTTGCTTGTAAGTCCTGATGCTCTTGACGCAACCGCTGATGTTGTTGCCGCTCGTGCTTCAGTTGCTGCTGCAGACGGTTAAGCTGCTGTTGCTGAGTAAGCTTGAGCTCTTCACAGGCGCTGAGCTTTTGCTGAACCGTTTTTAGCTGC
The DNA here is from genome assembly GCA_007116195.1 of Marinospirillum sp. Next base: position 3,874 of record SKIX01000131.1, read on the forward strand.
GAGTCAGTCGCTGAGCAGGCAAGTTCATTCGTTGTGAGGGTTTCACGCGGCGTTACCACACAAGCTGAAGTGAGTGTAACCAGCGATAAAGCGACCAAGAAATGTCGGTATTTGGACACGTTTTCTACTCAAGGTTTGATGAAAGCGGGGCTTTTGGCCAGCGTAGCCGAAAGCAGGTAGCACCGGGTTTTGAGTATTTTAAAGTTAATTCGCCACCTAGTGTATGCATAGAATCTTTAGCCAGAGACAGGCCAATGCCAGAGCCTTTAATGCTACCTTTACGCTGGCTTTTACCCTGGTAGAAAACCTCAAATAGGTGTTCTTGCTCATCGTCAGGAATACCTGGGCCACTATTTTCAACTTCGATCCAGTAGCTCTGTTCCTCTTGTCCGGCACGTAACTGTAGTGGACGCTGGTTATCGCCGTAGTGCAGGGCATTGGAGATGAGGTTATCTAAAACCGGCTGCAGGTAGTGGCTGTCTGTTTGTACCCAGATCGCTGTGCCTTGGCGCTGGATATGAAGCTGCTGCTGCTTGAGTAGTAACTCATAGGGTGCAAGTGTTAGATCAAGCAGGCTATCCAGGTGAACCACTTTAAAATGAGGGGTCTGCTGCAGTTGCAGGCGGTTGTAGTTCAGCAGTTGTTCGATTAGCTTCTGCAGTGCCTGGGTGTTTTGGTCAAGCAGAGCGGCAACCTGCTGTTGTTGTGAGTTAAGCTCGCCGAGTACCTGTTCTTGGAGTAAATCGGTTGCCTCGCGAATGCTGGCTAAGGGTGTTTTCAGTTCATGGGAGATGTGACGAAGAAACTGTTGTTTTTGCTCTTCGAGGGCATGGAGTTGCTGTTCCAGCCAATTCAAACGTGCATCTAATTTAATGAACTCTGAGGGGCCGCTTTTTAGGCGCTTAAAATGGCTGGGTGCTTGTAGTTTAACCAGAGAGGCAATCCGCTTTTCCAGGTAGCCCAAGGGTTTAATCAGCCGCCAGGTAAAGAAGCTGACTAACAGCAAAGAAAGGCTACCCAGAGTAGTCAACTGCCAGGCAAGCTGTTGTTGTAGATCACTGACCTGCTGCTCGAAGGTACCTAGATGTTGGTCGACGGTTTCTCGTGTTTGAGACTCCAGTTGACTGGTTAATCTGGCCAGTTGGTTGAAGGTAGCAGGGTCTTCAATTGGGTGCCCTTCCAACCAGAGTAGCAGTGCTTTGAGTTCTTGCTTGGCATCCAAGGGTGGAAAGAGAATAAATTCCTGCTGCAGCAGTCGCACGAAGTTTTCTTGTTGGTTGGTAAGCAACTCCAAGAGCGCAGGCGTTTGCATGACCTGGTGCTGGCGAGCTGTTCGCTCCATATCCAGAGCAAGGCTGGTCAGCGTCTGCGCGCGGCGAGTAAAAGCCACGGCTTCGCGAGCGCTGAGTGAGGCCTGGGTTGAGAGTTCACGAAAGGTATTCGAGGCTTGGTAAACCAGAAGCCCCAGCGGCA
>SKIX01000171.1 GCA_007116195.1 Marinospirillum sp.
ACCTGACGCGCATCTTGGCGGATTTCTTTCTGGCGAATTAAAGCTAAAGGGTTGCCCGCTAGATAGCCCGCTGCATGCAAGTATTGAAAAAGCCCTCGCAGAACCCGCAAAGCATGTTGTTGGCTGGTTTGACTCAAGCCGCCTTGAAAGGGCCGCCAGTCAGGGCTGTGGCGCGGTGCTCGACCATGCCCACACCAGCGAGCTGCGGGCTGAGGATCCTTTAGAAACTGCTGGTAATCGGCCAGATCCTGGCGATTGAGACTGGAGAAGGCCTTGCCTTTTTCCAGCCAGCACCAGAGCAGCAGCCGTTCGGCTTCCTTGCGATAGGTACGAAAGGTTTGAGGTTGTTGCTGATACTCCAGCAACCAGGACTGAACCGCCTCCAGATCCGTGCGGGCATCAATCTGACAGATCTGCGTGGTTGGTGGTCGGTTCTCCCCAAAACGACCACTCAGTTCATCCGGCAGATCGGGTAGCCGCTCTAAGGGCGCTACAGGCAAAGCAGGCTGTTCTGAATGGCTGGGCAGATCGGCGGACATGGCAGAGGGCTCGTGGTTAAAGGCTTGAAAGTCCATTTTATCTGTAAATTCTGTAGTGCACCAGCATTCATGATAATTGTGGTTATCATGAATAAAGGCTGCTTTTAGTAAATAAATTTACGTAATACGTAATATGTAATATTATCCCCAGGTCTAAGCTAAGCCCCCTATCCGGCGAATCTATGGAGAAAATTTAATGGCTAGAAAAGGTGTGGAGTATCAAGAAGTCGTCAGCGTTATTCAGCAGCTACAACGCCAAGGAGAGAATCCGACGGTTCAGCGTATTCGTGAGCAACTCGGCACTGGCAGCTTTACTACCCTGAGTGAGCACCTTAGAAACTGGCGTGAAAACCAGCGTGATGCTAGTGCACTGCAGCAGGATGCTCAACGACTGCCCGAAGAGCTGTTGGCGATGACACAGAAAATCTGGGAGGCCGCCTGTTTTCAGGCAGATGAACAGCTCACTGCTTATCAGCAACAGGCTGATGAAGAAGTTCGCAAGGCCTTAGAGGAAAAGCATCAGGTACTTGAGCAGTCCCAACGTATTGAAGAAAGAAACCAGCTTTTGGATCAAAAAAACAGCCAACTGCTCAAAGTAAGCCAGCAACAAGCAGGTCAAATTAGTCGTCTTGAAGAGCAGTTAAGTCAGCGTGATCAAGCGTTAGAGGCGCTAGAGCAGCAAACCCAGCAGTTAAAAAGTGAGCTTTCGATTAATCAACAACAAGCTATTCAACATCAAGCTGAGTATCAACAAGCTCTTGAAGCTCAGGAGCAAAAACACTTCAGTGCTTTACAGCAGGAACAGGAACGCAATGAGGCTAACCAGCAGCGCTGGTTACAGGAAGTGGATCTAGCACGACAGCAAACGCGTGAGCTACAAGAGCGCTACCAAAGAGAGAGTCAGCAATGGCAGCACCAAGAAAAGCAACAGCTGCAGGCAAGCCAAAAAAGAGAAGAAGCTTATCGAGAGCTGGAGCAGCGCCTTGCTCAGCTTACCCTCCTGCAACAGCAGCAAAGTGAGCAACTTGAACGACAAAAACAGCAGCTACAAGAAGCCTCTGAGCAAATCGCCACAAAACAGGCTCGGCTCGAGGCTTTGCAACAAGAAGAGCGTGCCTATTGGCAACAATTAGAAGAAAAAAATACCGCTATTCAGTTATTGGAAAAACAGCTAGAGCAAGCAAGAGAGAAGCACGCCTCCCCTCTTATTCTAATTTGATTGAGGCTACTGGCGAATGACCATCACAGATATTTCGGCTCTTTCAACAACTCGGGCCGCTGTAGAACCAAGAAAAAAGCGCTCTACAGCCTTAGGACCATGGCTCGGAATAACGATTAAATCCGCCTGAATGCGCTGAGCTTCTTTCAAAATTTGCTTGTAGGGTTTGCCTTCGACTGCACGCAACTTAACTTCTAAGCCTGCAGGCAGATGGGGTTCTACCAAGGCTTGCAGCTGCTGGTAGGTGGCCTCTAAAACCTGAGCCATTGCTGGGCGAGGAAGATAGCTGGCGACTAAAGGCGAGCCCAAGCCAGGCAGAACACTTAATACTTGTAGCTGAGCTTGATGGGCTAGTGCCAGCTCTATGGCGGCTTTAATCGCCTTAGTTGAAGCCTTACCTTCATTGATATCGAGTGGTAATAGTAAGCGCTTAAACATTGTCTGCCTCCTGCTTGAACTTAGGGTGAGAGCCGCCTTGGCGGCGGATACGTTGCAGTTGCAGCCAAGCAATCAAGCCCAAGAACCCAAGAGGTGGTAGTAGCATCCACTCTTTTGCTGGCCGTTCCAGCTCACGCTCAACCGCAGTGATTTCCCAGCCAAAGTCGATGCCTAAAGCTTCTGCAGGTGAGCCCCAGGTCACTAGGTCTACTTCAACCTGGTTATCAAAAATGGATAACATGAGCCCGGCTTCTTCCAGGCGCTGCCTGCCCTCGCCTGCATCACCCAAAGGAAGGAGCACCACTTTGCTCACTTCACGGCCATCCAGGCTTTCTCCCGAAACCCAAACCCTCAGCCCTCCATTTTTAGGGATTTGCCCTGCCACTTCAGCAATTTGTGCTGCGGGCAGAGTCTCAATCGGCGGGTAGATACGATCCCACCAGAACTCAGGTCGAAACAGGCTGAAGGCAATCAGCAGCATCGCCAGAGTTTCCCAAACTCGATTGCGAGTTAACCACCAGTGTTGAGTTGCAGCAGCAAACACCAGGATGGCAACAGTAGCACTAATGATGACAATCAACAGATGGAAAATGCCTTGAATATCCATCAACAGCAACTGAGTGTTAAAAATGAACATAAAAGGCAGTACTGCAGTTCTAATATCATAGGCAAAGCCCTGAACCCCAGTCTTAATAGGGTCGGCGCGAGCAACTGCAGCTGCAGCATAGGCTGCCAGCCCCACCGGTGGCGTATCATCAGCTAGAATGCCGAAATAGAATACAAACAGATGCACGGCAATCAGGGGAACTAACAGGCCATTCTGTGCGCCCAGCTCCACTACAACAGGGGCCATCAAAGTAGAGACGACGATATAATTAGCTGTAGTTGGCAAACCCAAACCAAGAATCAAGCTAATCAAGGCTGTAAAGATAAGAATCAGCATCAAGCTGCCGCCCGAAATAAACTCAACAAAGTCGGTCATTACCAGACCAATACCTGTCAAGGTTACCGTGCCTACAACTATGCCTGCGGCAGCTGTCGCCACCCCAATACCTATCATGTTTTGCGCGCCTTTCACCAGGCCATAAAAAAGGTCCTCAACTCCTTCTTTGGTTGCACTGGAAAAGCTTTGCTGTAAATGCTGGCCTCGCTGTTTCCGAAACCAAATTTGTAGAGGTTTTTGAGTTAATAAAATAAAAATCAGAAACATGGTGGCCCAGAAAGCAGCCAAGCCAGGTGAAAAGCGCTCAACGGCTAGGCACCAGATCAGAACAACAACAGGCAACAAATAATAGAGGCCTGACTTTATAGTGGGCCCTACTTCTGGCAGCTCAGTCACAGGTGCATTAGGGTCATCCATTTTTAGTTCTGGATAACGGCAGGCATAGGCAAGCAATGCCAGATAAGCTAACAGGGTCAGCAATAAAATAAGCGGTAAAGCCCAGTCACCAAAAACAACTTTGACCCAGCCAATGGAGTAATAAACCAACAAGGTTAGGATACACAAGCCTAACAGAGTCCCTACGAAGCTGGTCAAACTCTGCGCTAAGGTTGGTTTATAGCGTCGCGGCAACCCCAGCATCTGTGCCTTACAGGCTTCTAGGTGGACGATATAAATCAAAGCAATATAAGAGATCAGTGCAGGAAGAATGGCATGCTTAATAACATCCAGGTAAGGAATGCCAACATACTCCACCATCAAAAAAGCCGCCGCGCCCATAATCGGTGGTGTCAGTTGACCATTGGTAGAGGATGCTACCTCCACCGCTCCTGCCTTGGTTGCAGGGAAACCCACACGCTTCATTAGAGGAACAGTAAAAGTACCTGTGGTGACCACATTGGCAATCGAGGAGCCGGAAATTATGCCAGACATACCGGAAGCCACTACAGCGGCCTTTGCCGGGCCACCACGCATATGCCCGAGCAGTGAAAAAGCCACCTTGATGAAATAATTACCGGCTCCGGCCCGTTCCAGCAGTGCGCCGAAAAGCACAAACAAAAACACAAAGCTGGCTGAAACACCTATAGCGACCCCAAACACCCCTTCCGAAGTCAGCCACTGGTGAGACAGCAGTCGCTCAATACTGGCACCACGATGCGAAATGACTTCAGGGAAATAAGGGCCAAAATAGGTGTAAATGAGAAAAATACCCGCCACGACCATTAAAGGTGGGCCTAAGGCCCTTCGTGTAGCTTCTAGCAGCAGTAGCATCCCTATACCGGCAAAAATCAGATCCTGAGTGATGGGAATACCAGGGCGTGTTGCTAGCGCATCATAAGCCCAAACCAAATACAGGGCTGAAGCTGCTCCTCCGAGTGCAAAAAGCCAGTCTTGCCAAGGAATTCGCTGTTGAGGCGAGCGTTTAAAAGCAGGGTAAACAAGAAAGGCCAGAAAAATGGCAAAAGCCAAGTGCAGAGGGCGAGCAAAAGAAGAGCTGATCAAAGAAAAGGGAGAGGCATACCAAAGCTGAAACAGCGACCAGGACAAGGCGACCAGTAGAATTAACTTTCCAGCCAGGCCCGATGGATTTCGTGAACCGCTTTCAGCTTCAGCTAAACGTTGTGCAGCTGTATCACTGGTATCGACATAAATGGACTTGTTTTTCTGCTCACTCATTTAGATGTCCTCTGCGGCGAATATCCAGGGCACAAAAAAACCAGCTAAACTCCTAGGTGCCTAGCTGGCTTGTCATTTGACAGCGTTTAAGCTCAACAACTCAGGGCTTAGTCAAGTAAGCCTGCTTCACGATAATAACGCTCTGCGCCTGGGTGCAGTGGAGCGGACAGACCCGCGCTCACCATGTCTTCTTTATTGAGTCCAGCAAAAGCCGGGTGAAGGCGAGTGAAGGTATCAAAGTTGTCAAATACTGCCTTAACCAATTGATAAACCTGTTCTTCTGGTGTATCGACCCTCGTTACAAGCGTTGCCGCCACACCAAAGGTTTCTACATCATCAGGGTTGCCTGAATATTCGCCGCCTGGAATCGTTGCTCGGCGATAATAAGGATATTTATCTAGCATTTGATCAACAAAGTCACCCCGAACATTGACCAAACGGCTCGCACAGCTGCTAGT
>SKIX01000237.1 GCA_007116195.1 Marinospirillum sp.
CGCGCTTCAGATCCATGGGGTTCATGCCCGCAGTGACGCCCTTGAAGCCTTCGTTGACGATGGACTGAGCCAGAACGGTGGCGGTGGTGGTGCCGTCACCGGCGACATCAGAAGTCTTGGAAGCGACTTCTTTAACCATTTGTGCGCCCATGTTTTCGAACTTGTCTTGCAGTTCGATTTCTTTAGCAACAGAAACACCGTCTTTAGTAACGGTGGGGGCACCGAAGGATTTTTCCAGAACCACGTTGCGGCCTTTGGGGCCCAGGGTGGTTTTTACTGCGTCGGCCAGGATGTTGACACCGGCGACCATGCGTTTACGAGCGTCATCACCGAAACGTACGTCTTTAGCTGCCATTTTCGTTTCCTATTCAATCAATTCGTTGGTTGGTCGTGAAAGTTTCTGAAAGCTAAGAAGAGTTTTAGCCTTCCAGAACACCAAAGATTTCGCTTTCGCTGAGGATCAGCAGTTCTTCGCCGTCAATTTTAACGGTGCTGCCGGCATAGCTGCCGAAAATGACCTTGTCGCCTGCCTTAACCGACAGAGGACGCACTTCACCATCAGCAAAACGGCCTTCGCCTACGGCTAGCACTTCACCTTGAGAAGGTTTTTCCTGAGCGCTGCCAGGCAGGACGATGCCACCAGGGGTCGTGGTTTCTTCTTCCATACGACGAACGACTACGCGATCGTGCAAAGGACGGATTTTCATTGCTGAATGTCTCCTGTTAGTTCAACAGTTAGTGGGGCCAGGCCCCGTGTTGGGTGTAAAAATCTTGGTTATCTTAAGCAGGGTTAAGCTGCTAGGCCTAAAACTTAATGAGGGCAGCCTGTTGTTTTTCAAGGGCGATTATCATCTTTTCTTTGATATTCGCCTTCTAATACTCGGCCTTCCTTACTTGGTCTTGCGGCTTCACTTTCAGAGTTTGCAGGCTTTTCCCCGTTGCTTTCCTTTCGGTAATGGAAGGTGGTGGTGGCTGATTTGTTTTTCAAGGGGGCAATTAAAATTTTTCTTGTGACTGGCAGTAGTAGCACCAGGCCTAGAAAGTCACTGATAAAACCTGGAATAAAGAGCAGGATGCCTGCCAACCCGACAGCGGCTGTTTCGATTAAGGTGCCTAAGGGTTCTCTGCCTTGCCTGAGTTGCGTTTGTAGGGAAAGGCTGAGTCTGCGCCATTCCAGCTGAACGAGCAGTAACCCCAGTGCCGCAGTTGCAATAATCAGCATTAGAGTGTTGAGCGCGCCAGCCTCTTGACCCACTTTAATCATTAACCAAATTTCGGCAAGCGGCCAGATCAGCAGAAAAAATAGCAGGGGCATGGGGAAACCTTTTGCAGGAGCACTCAGTCGGTGCGTGATTTAACAGGTGCAGCTTAGCAAAATATGGTGATGAAGGATGCAGACTTCAACCTTTGTTCTTCAAAAGCGAGTGTTTTTGGTTTTTTTTAATGAATTAAATTCTTCTATTTCGCAGGTGCGAGATGATGGGGTATATTGGTTGGGACGGTTCTTATAAGGATGAGGTAAGAACTGGCATCCACTTTTAACCTTGAGGTGAAGTATGCAAGTTAAAGATTCGGTTGTTGTTGTAACAGGTGGTGGTCAGGGTTTAGGTCGTGCTATGGCGGTTGATCTGGCTGCTCAGGGCGCTAAGTTGGCCTTGTTTGATTTGAATGAAGAAAAGCTTCAAGAAACAGTTGAGCTGGTCAAACAGGCTGGTAGTGAAGCCCACTACTACTTGGTCAATGTGGCTGAAGAAGCGGCCGTTGAGCAGGCCTTTGAGCAGGTGGTTAAAGACTTCGGTGGTCTGGATGTACTGGTCAACAATGCTGGTATCACGCGTGATGGTCTTTTGGTTAAGGCTAAAAACGGTGAAGTCACCGGCAAGATGTCGCTGAGCAACTGGCAGCAGGTCATGGATGTCAACCTGACGGGTGTCTTCCTCTGTGGTCGTGAAGCAGCCGCTCAGATGGTTAAGCTGGGCCGTAAAGGTGTGATTGTTAGCATTTCTTCTGTTTCTCGTGCTGGCAATATGGGACAGACCAACTACTCTGCAGCCAAAGCAGGCGTAGTTGCAATGACAGTAACCTGGTCTAAAGAGCTGGCTCGTTACGGTATCCGTACTGGTGCTGTTGCACCTGGCTTTATTGCGACCGATATGGTGTCTGCAATGCCTGAAGAAGTTTTAGGTAAGATCACAGCGGGCATTCCGCTGAAGCGTCTGGGCCAGCCGGAAGAGATTGCACACAGCGTACGCTACATCATCGAGAATGATTACTTCTCGGGCAGTGTGGTTGAGTGTAATGGCGCTCTGCGTATTTAATTACCCTTGAAGTAGCTAAACCCGCCTTCCTAATTAGGAGGCGGGTTTTTTGTTGGGTGTCCAGGCAAGGTATGTAGAGCTGTGACCAAAGGTACTGTTTGTATAACTTGTGTTTGTGGCTGGATGATAGGGAGGTGTAAGTACCTTGCATTTATGCAAGGGCGTTTTGCGTTGTTGGGTCTTGTCATGCATAGTGGCTGCTATCTAAGATGCAAGGGTGGTTAGGTATTGACTACCTAAAGCTGAATAATCATAACAACACTTAAAGATAAAAAAGAGGTAAGCCATGTCTGTGCGCGAAATTCCAATGATCATTGGTGGTGAAAAAGTTATTTCTCAGTCTAGTGACTGGCGTGATGTTTTAAACCCGGCCACTCAGGAAGTAGTTGCCCGTGTACCCTTTTGTACGCTGGATGAGGTTGATGCCGCTATTAACAACGCTAATGAGGCGTTTAAAACCTGGCGTAATACGTCTTTAGGTGCGCGCATGCGCATTATGCTGAAGTTTCAGCACCTGCTGCGTGAAAATGCTAAAGACCTGGCTGCGATGATCACTGAAGAGCATGGCAAAACTTTGCCCGATGCTGAAGGCGAAGTGGGCCGTGGTCTTGAAGTTGTTGAGCATGCCTGTTCCATTCCGAGCCTGCAGTTGAGTGAGCTGGCCGAAAACGTGGCTACGGGCGTTAATGTTTATACCCTGAAGCAACCTTTGGGTGTAGGTGCCGGTATTACCGCTTTTAACTTCCCAGTGATGCTACCTTGCTTTATGTTCCCTATTGCCATTGCAACAGGGAATACCTTTGTTCTTAAGCCATCTGAGCAAGATCCCACCTCAACACTGCGTTTGGTTGAGCTAGCTCACGAAGCGGGTCTGCCACCTGGGGTTTTGAATGTCGTTCACGGTGGCCCTGAAGTGGCGACACGCTTGTGTCAGCATGAGCATATCAAAGCCGTTTCCTTTATCGGTTCAAGCCATGTTGGTGAGCAGATTTATCAGCATGCCAGCAATGCCGGTAAGCGTGCGCAGTGCATGATGGGTGCTAAAAACCATTGTGTCATTCTGCCTGATGCCAATAAAACTCAAGCCATTGATGCTTTGATTGGTTCTGCTTTTGGTGCTGCAGGTCAGCGCTGCATGGCGAACCCTGTGGTTGTTCTGGTGGGTGAGGCTCGTCAATGGGCTGATGAAATTGTTGAGCGCTCCAAGAAAATGATTGTTGGTCCTGGTACCAATGTTAAGGCTGATGTTTGCCCTGTGGTTTCTGCTTCAGCCAAAGAGCGTATCCTGCGTTTAATTGATTCAGGTGTTGAACAAGGAGCTACTCTGGCCCTAGATGGTCGCGATTGCGTTGTTGAAGGCTATGAAAAGGGTAACTTTGTTGGCCCAACAGTCTTTACCGGCGTTACTAAAGAAATGGATGTTTATAACGAAGAAATCTTTGGCCCTGTGCTCTGTGTAGTGGAAGCAGAAACTTTGGAAGAGGCCATTGAGTATATCAACGATAACCCGAATGGTAATGGAACCTCGATCTTTACAGCCTCGGGTTGGGCAGCTCACAAGTTCCAGAATGAAATCGATGTAGGTCAGGTCGGCATCAATATGCCTATTCCTGTCCCTGTTGCCTATTTCAGCTTTACCGGCTCACGCGGTTCGCGTTTAGGTCCTTTAGGCCCTAACGGTAAAGAAGCAGTTAAGTTCTGGACCCATAGCAAGACAGTCACTGAACGCTGGTTCGAGCCTGATAGCATCTCTTCCGGTGTCAACACCACCATATCCATGAAGTAAACTGCTGTAGTAACTGCTCTGCTTTGCCCCGCTTTGAAGCGGGGCTTTTTTGGTCTATTAGAAACGGAAACGTGAAATGGATGAACTCATGGAACCAGCCAATTTTTGTAGCTTATCGGCGCTTTCAGCGCTTTGTTCAGCACTGAGTGCGGCCTCTTGAGCAACATCCTGAATTCGGTAGATGCTTTGTCCTAGCTCATCTGTTGCTGCAGTTTCCTGCTCAGTCGCTGCCGCAATTTGTGCGGTCATATCACGAATCTGTTCCATCATGCTGGCCAGAGTATTGAGCCGCTGGTGAGTAGCGCGTACAAAATCAACGCTTTCTAGCGCCTGCTCACGATTTTCAGTAATGCTTTTAACAGCATGGCTGGTTTTACGTTGTAATTCGGCAACCGTTTCTTCAATAGTTTCTGTGGACTGATGGGTGCGGCTAGCTAGCGTTCGAACTTCATCTGCCACTACAGCAAAACCCCGCCCATGCTCACCCGCTCGAGCTGCTTCTATGGCGGCATTCAAAGCGAGCAGGTTGGTTTGTTCGGTTATATCGCGAATGACTTGAACTACTTCGCCAATCGATTCACTCTGCTTTTCTAGCTCCTGAATGTCTTGAGTCGCTCTTTCGCTTTCGCTAGCCTGGTTTTCGATACTTGTTAAAAGTTGATTCATGGTTTCACGAACCTGGTCAACCTGTTCCGAGCCTTCTTCAGTCGCCATTTGAGTTTTGTGTGCATTCTGTGCAACTTCGTTGGCAGCGGCACCCATTTCATTAATTGCTGCGGCGACCTGTTCAACTTCCGACTGCTGGCGGCTAGCACCGTCTCGCGTGGTTTCAGTGAGTTGATCGAGTTTGGCACCGGCTTGTGAAACCTCTTGGCTTTGCCCCGCAATGCCTTGAATAAGCTCTTGGATTTTTTCAACAAAATGATTAAAGCCAGTTGCAACTTCGCCTACCTCGTCATGCCGCTTGATGTTTAAACGACGCGTCAAGTCACCTTCGCCGGCAGCAATGTTTTCCAGGGCAAGACCCAGGTCGCTCAGAGGCTGGACAATAAGACGCTGTACCAGAACAATAACAGCAATAATCAACAGTAAAATAAGTAGCAGCATACCCAGCAGCAAGCTGTCTGCAATGGCTGTTGATTCATCTATGATGCTGTTAACAAAG
>SKIX01000029.1 GCA_007116195.1 Marinospirillum sp.
CAGATCGGCCTGAAGGAGCAGTTCCCAGGTGCGACCAACCCCTTCCCCTGGATGAGTGAGATCATTGACCTGCGCAAAGAAAAGAACTTTTTTGAAACGCGGGTGACTGAATATCAGGTCGGTGGTGCGTTAAGTTGGGATTGATTGCCGCCTTTTAGTCAAGCAAACTAAAGCCTGGCCTGGAGTCAGGCTTTTTTATGCGCGAACTATTTGCGGTTAGCAGCCTGCTATGGTTATCCTAGGCAAGCTCTTAGATGGGATCGAGTAGCAATTTTAATTGATAACATAAAAATGAAAATCGGAGTCGGCCTTAGGCTCGAATTCTTAGCGATGCGAATACTAGCAGGTGGACAGGAAAAATGAATGGAGCTTCTCAGAACATCAAACGCTGCTGGCTGATTTTTGTGCTAGCGGCACTGATGTCCTTTTCCTTCACTGCCCAGGCTGAGGTTAATCAAATCTGGACGGTCTCTGCTCCTGTGGCGAATGTGCGTGCAGAGCCTAGCGGAGGAGCAGGACTGGTCACTCAGTTATCAGCCGGTGAGCAGGTTGTAGAAATTGAACGCGAAGGTGCCTGGTTACAGGTACGCCTGCCTGATGAGCGCCTGGCCTGGATGCACCAGGTGACTCTAACTCAGCGCTTACAGCTGTTTGGCCTGTCACTGGAAGTGGCCAGCCGTGCTGAATTACGTGCAGCCCTGCAAGAGGCTGGCGTTCGAGTGGTACGAGAAATAGATGCCTACCCTTATGATCTCTATGACCCTTCTGGCTGGATGACCGGTGCAACCGAAATGGCGGTAGGTTATACCCTGGAAGACCAGTTATTTGCAGTTGCAGAAATTACTTTTCGGTCCCGTAATGACACTGAACAAGTCCGGCAAATTGCTGAACAGGTCAGAGATCAGCTTGGCCCCTGGCAGCGTGTGATGGGGCGGCGCTCAGAAGGCCCTGTCGAGTTTGAGTGGCGGCGTGGCGATATTCAGGTGCTCGTTCATCGCGGCTGGCCTGATACGACCACCTACCTGACTTACGAAATGCCAGAGCGGATGCAGCAATTACAGCAGGGTTTGCAGACCCGCTGATTCTTTCATTCTTAGGAAAAAACTATGCAAGGAATTAGACCTCTAGCTCGTCCCTGGCTTATCATCGCCTGGCTGCTTGGCTCTGCTTTTTTATTGGCGATAGAAACGACTCAAGCCTGTACACGAATACTTTATACGGGTGAAGAAAACCTGGTTTTAACGGGTCGAAGCATGGACTTCTCCCTGGATATTCCAGCTAACCTTTGGGTCTTTCCTCGTGGGCTAGAACGCTCAGGTGAAGTGGGCGAACAATCGCTGCAGTGGACTTCGCGTTATGGTAGTTTGGTGACTAGCTCTTGGGATATGGCAACAACGGATGGGATGAATGAAAAGGGCCTGGTTGCTAACTTGCTTTGGCTAGTGGCTTCTGAGTACCCTGAGTTTGACCCTCAGGGTGACGCCCAGGGTTTAACCATTGCCGCTTGGGCGCAGTATGTTTTAGATCAATACGCCAGTGTGGCGGAAGCTGTAGCTGGGTTACGCGAAGCCTCTTTTGTTGTTGTGACTGACTTTATTCCCGGAACCGACAAATTCACCACGGTACACCTGTCTCTTTCTGACGCCCAGGGTGATAGCGCTATATTGGAGTATTTAGAGGGTCAGCTGGTAATTCATCACAGTGCTGACTATCAGGTAATGACCAATGATCCTATTTATGAGCAACAGCTGGCCATTAGCCGCTATTGGTCTGATGTCTCAGGTTTGCAGTTTTTACCGGGGTCTAACCGTGCTGCCGACAGGTTTGCCCGGGCCAGCTACTATTTAACTGCGATTCCAAAAACGGATGACCCTCAGATTGCCATCGCCAGCCTGTTCAGTGTTGTGCGTAATGTATCTGTACCCTATGGAATCTCGACGCCTGAGCAGCCGCACTTGTCCAACACTCGTTGGCGAGTGGTGGCTGATCAAACCCATCTTCATTACTACTTTGAAAACGTGCTGACTCCTAATGTTTTCTGGGTGGACTTGCACGCATTTGATTTAAGCAAGGGACAGCCAGTAAAAAAACTTGCCTTAGATCGAGGACAGGTTTATGCGGGCGAAGCCTCTGCGCACTTTAAAGTTGCTCAGCCCTTTCAATTTCAAGGTCTAGATCTTCACTAATACAGGTAATCCGCCGCATGGCTCAGCGTTCCAGTGTGATTAAAGCCCAGTTGCAAATTGCAGATCTGGATCGGCACCATTATCAAGATTACAACCTGACTCTGGCTCAGCACCCGTCTGAAACTCAGCGGCGTTTACTGGTACGCTTACTGGCTTTTGCAGCTAATGCGTCTGAGCAACTGGTTTTTTCCAGTAATTTAAGTGATGAAGGACAGCCAGAGCTGAGCGAAAAAAGCCTGCAAGGTGATTACCTGTTGTGGATTGCTTTTGGGCAACCCGACCCTAAATGGCTACGCAAAGCTTGTCAGCAATCGGCAAGGGTCAGACTCTATGCTTACGGAGGTCGTGCTCTACCCCTTTGGTTACAGCAGCAGGCGAAAGAGTTGAAGCGTTTGACTAACCTGGAGATTTTTGAAATAACGGAAAAAGACTTGGATGCGGTAGAACCCTTTTATGAGCGTAACCTGCGGCTACAGTGTACGCTCAGTGACGGCCAGCTAGGACTGACCAATGGCCTGCTTAGTGCTGAGGTTGAGCTTAAACCCGTTGCGTTTAACTAAGATGCAGCACCAGGGCTAGGTGCCAAGCCAGTGCTGAGTAAATTTGCTATCAGGGTCGTAGGTTGCAGCCTGCTTGTCCAAATTGAAACGGCGCTGCCCACGAGGGTCAGCTCCAACACCTGCAAGATACTGCCAGTTTCCCCAGTTGCTGGCTACCTCATAGTCAATTAATTGCTGTTCAAACCAGGCTGCACCATAGCGCCAATCGACCTGCAGTTCGTTAACCAGGCAGCTTGCTACCAGTTGTCTACCCCGGTTAGACATCCAACCCGTTTGTTTCAGCTGCTTCATACAGGCATTAACGATAGGCCAGTCGGTTTCACCCTCGCACCAGGCTCGATAACGCTGAGCATAAAAGCTGGTCAGGGGTTTGCGGTTATGAATGCCGGCAAAGGCGAAAAGCCTTGTACCCTGGCGTAGCGCATAAAGCTGAAAATACTCACGCCATAGCAGCTCAAAAAAGATCCAGTAGGTTGACTCGTTCGCTTCTACTTGAGTTTCATAGGTTTGCAGAGCAGCCACCACCTGACGGGGTGAGAGGCAGCCCTGAGCTAGCCAAGGCGACAAGCAGGTTGATTGCAAGTGTCCATCCAGGGCATTGCGGGTTAATTTGTAGCTGGAAGGGTGTCGGCTGGAAAAATACTGCTGCAAATGAGCCTGGCCTGCAAGCTCGCCACCAGCAAATGCAGGCTGAGTCATTTGACTGCAAGCGGGCGGATGATCCAGAGCATTCGCCGGTAACGGCTTAGGTGCTGGCGGTAGTTGGGTTATCCCTGCGACGGGTGGTTGTACTTTAAGCGGCTCAACCTGCTTACGAAATTGACTAAAGGTTGCCGGCAGCTCTTCTGACTTAAAAGGTAAGGCATCCAGTGACCAAAGGCGCTGCTGGTTGGCTTGAACGAGGGTTAAGTCTGAAAAAAGCTCAGTCAAACGTCGGTGTAGTTGACGCTCCTCCCAACCACTCGGCTCGCTGCTGTAAAGACGACTAATGCCATGCCGCTCAATCAAGTAGGCCAGTCCTTTTAAGGGTTGAGCCAACATAAGGTGTAATCTTTGCCCTAAAGATTGCAGTTGTTGATCCAGCTCTTGCAAGGTGTCCAACAAAAAGCGCCAACGGTGTTGCCCCAGCCGCTTGAGGCTGAAAGGGCCAGGTCGTGGGTTGACTTGAAAAAGCCTGGGGTCCAGCACATAAACCAGCAGCAGTTCGTCGTTTTCTTCTGCCGCCTGGTGGAGCAAAGGCAGGTCTGCAAGTCGTAGATCCTGAGTAAAAAGATAGAGGCCAGTTCGGGCCATAATCTACTTCTCCTGGCGTGAAATTTGACACTGGCTGGAGTGGCGTCGACGCCAAACGGCCCAGAGGTTATAGACAAGGTTGCCGATGTGAAACAAGCCCGGTAAGCCCAACACAGCAGAGGTTTTTGTTAGTCCTGCCTGATGCCAGTAGGCCAGGGTTGCGGCAAGACCAATTTTCATTTTCTGGCCATCGTAATAATGAATACGAGTTAAGAGTTCGTTGAGCGTATAGCCTTCGGGTGGTTGAAAGCCAGGAGCACTGATATCGATTAATTCCACTTGAGGCTCCAGCCTGGGCCGTAATTTATTAATTTCACGACGACACCAGCCGCAAGAGGCATCATAGAAGAGTTGAGGAGTCGATGAACTCATGCTGATTAACCTCCGTTAAGGCATTGAGTCTAAATTGTATAGCTTTCGTAAAATATCTGCAAAGCCTTCTGCAGAGCTGTTTACTGGAATTGGTTTAAGGATTTTTTGTCTCTGCCTGTTTGAGATACGCCTTGGCTAAGTGGGCTCCGACCATCAGCTGGATTTGGTGAAAAATCATTAGAGGCAGCAGCATCGGCCCCAAGAGGTGGGCAGAAAATAATAGCTGAGCTAGAGGTACACCGGTCGCCATGCTTTTTTTCGAGGCACAGAAGACCAGCGCGATTTCATCTGGGCGGTTAAAACCTAGCCTCCTGGCGAGTTGAGTTGTTAGCCAAAGCACCAGAGCAAGCAGCAGGGAGCAGAAAAGAGTCAGCAGCAGCAGCCGCTCCAGAGCGATTGTTTGCCACAGGCCCGCGACTACAGAGGCGCTGAACGCGGTATAGACGACCAACAAAATAGAAGTTTGGTCGACCTTGCCCAGCCAATTACGGTTTTGTTCAACCCAGTTAGCAACCCAGGGGCGCAACCCGTGACCTGTAATAAAAGGAAGTAGAAGCTGTAGGCTAACGCCTTTTAAGGTATCGAAAAAGGAAAAGCCTGCTGCTGAGGTATCTAAGCCGAGTAGCAACCAGACCAGCAGTGGCGTGATCAGAATACCGATAAGACTGGATGCCGATGCATTACAAACGGCGGCAGCTAAGTTGCCGCGTGCCAGTGCCGTGAAAGCGATGGCAGACTGAACGGTTCCAGGAAGCACACACAAGTAGAGCACCCCCAG
>SKIX01000080.1 GCA_007116195.1 Marinospirillum sp.
AAGAGCGTTTACTGGAAGCTTGGCTGCAGTTGAAGCAAGCAGGCTTAGAGCAGGATGCTCCTTGGCAGCAAAAGGCTTTGCAGGCCTTGCATAAAGAAGTTCATAATTTAGCTGGAGCAGCGGGGGCTTATGGTCTGGAGCCTTTGAGTCAACAGGCTAGGGCAGCTGAGCGTCTTATTTGGGCAGTCTTGCCTTCGATGGCAGCGAGTCAAGCCTTGGAATGGCAGGAGCTGCATTGGGTGTTTGCTGCCCTGATCACGCTGCTAGAAGCAGAAATCACCAGTCAAACATAAAAGGGTGCTCCCTTTGTTGAAGTACTTTGCAACGATTTCATTACAGACACGGCTTTTGCTGCTTGTGCTCATTGGATTTATGCTGATTATTTTGGCGTCAACCCAGCTTACTCGTGGCTTCTTGCAAAACGAGTATCGCCAAGCCTTCTATCAGCAAGAGCAGCGTGTGCTGA
This sequence comes from Marinospirillum sp., assembly GCA_007116195.1. The sequence goes on from SKIX01000080.1 coordinate 467, forward strand.
GTAACTTGGCTTCACGTCTTGAAAGCGAACTCAATCGCCAGCATCTCAGCCTTCAGGCACTCGCTGATCAAATGGTTAAGGATCAGGCTTGGCTTCCTTTATCGGTATTGGAGCGCCAACTGGAAGTTGCCTTAATCAGTGGAACTTTTGTTGATTATCTATTGCTGGATGCTGAGGGCGTAGCTTTTTTTGATCTACCCTTTTTTCCTGAACGCATCGGTACAGACTATTCAGACCGACCCTTTATTCAGCAAACTCTGCAGAGCTTAAATCCTATCCGCAGCCAGCCTTTTTCGGGGCGGCGTACCCATCGGCCTTTAATTGCTTTCACCGCCCCAGTGCTTTGGCAAGACCAGTTGCTAGGTCTACTTGTGGGCACCCATGAGTTAACCAATAATGCCGTGCTTCAAGAAATTCGTCGTGATTTTTTATTAGAAGCCGGTAATTTTTATATATTAGATAGTCGCAACAATAAGTTTGTTGCGGCGACAGATCCTGAGCAGTTGCTGCAACCTCTTGATTCAGAAAGGCGGCCAGACCTGGCTGAGGTTTTACAAGCTTCAGAGCTGTCTGGACAAATAACCGGCCACGATGGTCGCAACTGGGTATACAGCAAAGCGAGTATACCTTCAATGAATTGGGAGCTGGTGCTGAAAAAGCCTGAATATCAGGTTGTTGCCACTGCTGATAAACTGCTGCAACAATACCTAATCATGAAACTGCTGATGCTGGGCATTTCAGCAGCGATGCTTTTGTTGATGATTCGTTTGATGTTACGCCCAGTGCGTCGGGCGCTTGATCAGCTGCGTCAAATTGTTGCCAGTGACCAAGCCTATCAACCCCTGGAAGTTAAAGCTCAGGGTGAAATAGGGCAGCTTATGCAAGCCTTTAACAGTTTACAAGCTTGGCGTGATCGTAAAGAGCGTTTAGTAGATGAGTTTGTGTCAATTATTAGTCATGAGTTACGCACCCCTTTAACCAGCATACAAGGCACCTTGAGCCTGCTCTTAAATACCCGTGACCAGTTAAGCGAAGCGCAGCAGCAAGAGTTGCTGACAATGGCACAGCGTAACAGCCAGCGTTTAGGTTTTTTGGTCGATGATCTTTTGGATATGGCCGCTCTAAAGAGTGGTCATTTGCAGGTCAAGGTTCGGCAGTGTGAGCTTAAACCCTTAATTGACGAGAGTTGTGCTCAGGTTGCTTGCCCTTTGCACCAGCATAAACAACACTTACAAGTTCTGGGGTTAACCCCTGACTACTGGGTGGAGGCTGATCCTCAGCGTTTACAGCAGGTTCTCACCAATTTGTTGACTAATGCCAGTAAGTTTTCCCCTGAAGGTAGCTTGATCAAGCTACAGGTCGACCAAGAATCAAGGGGCGTGGCCCTTCGTGTGATAGACCAGGGGCCAGGTATTCCTCCGCAAGATCAAAAGCGCATCTTTCAGCGTTTTACTCAGGGCGATGCGTCCACTCACCGTGTACAAAGCGGTGCAGGTTTGGGTTTAGCGATTGCTTATGAATTGACCCTAGCTATGGGTGGCAGCCTCCAGCTAGACTCTGAATTATCGAGGGGTAGCTGTTTTACTGTCTGGCTGCCCAAGGCAACTGCTGATCAAGGAAAGCAAAGCGATGACTCAACTTAAACGTATTCTGTGCGTTGATGACGATCCTGATATCAGGTTTTTGCTCAAACTGGCGTTAGGTAAGCTGGGTGGTTTGCAGGTTACTCTTGCAGCTTCTGGAGAAGAGGCTTTAGCCCTGCTGCCTCAGTGTGAACCTGATTTGCTGTTACTTGATTTGATGTTACCTAAGATGTCCGGCTTAGACATCTTGCAGCAGGCCAGGCTGCTGCCAGGTTTTGAGCAGTTGCAAGGGTTGATTATTACCGCCAGGGTGACTGCTCCTAACCCTGAAGCTTGGCAGCAGCCGGGTGTTTTAGGCGTGCTGGCCAAGCCTTTCGATCCTATGACACTGGCAGATGAGGTTAAAACTCAGTTTTTGAACACCTGAAACTGAGTGGCTAGTTTTTGTAAGGAAACCGAAGCTTGTTGAACTGAATAGCTTGCCGTTTCTGCTTGTTGCGCTTGCGTCGCATTGGAATCAGCAAGGCTTGCTAAACGCTCGACGGTTTCAGCCACTTCGCGTGCCGCCATAGCCTGTTCAGACAGTACCTGTTGAATGCTTTCAGTGACCTGAATCACATTATTGGTCTCCTGCTCGATTGCTGCAACTGATTGGCCTGCGTTCAAAGCTTTGTCGACACCCTCTTCTACACGCGCAACACTCGCTTGCATTTCGTCGGCAGTGCTGGATGTTTGGCGCTGAATCTGCTGCACCATATCAGTAATTTCAACAGTTGATTGGGCCGTACGCTCGGCTAGGTTACGGACTTCATCGGCAACCACTGCAAAACCCCTGCCATGCTCACCTGCGCGGGCTGCTTCTATGGCTGCATTGAGTGCAAGCAGGTTGGTTTGTTCGGCAATTTCACGAATGGTCGATACAATTTTGCCAATGTTATCCGAGAGGGTTTCCAGCTCTTGCAGGCGGTTGGCTGACTGAGTTACTGCGGCGGCAATAGAGCGCATCTCTTCGCTGCTTTGGTTGACCGCCTCGGCCCCTTCCTTGGCGGTTGCACCGGCCAGGGTTGAAGCATTACAAGCATCCTCAGCATTACTACCTATTTGATCAACAGAAGCACTCAACTCTTCTAAAGCGGCCGCCATACTCGCTGCACTATTGGACTGCTCGACCGCTCCTCGGGTTGTTTCTTCACTGGCACTCAGCATCTCCTTTACCGATTGAGACAGGGTTTTGGTTGAGGCATTAATTTCAAACACGATCTCAAACAGGCGATTGCGCATAATCATCAGGCTGTTAAAAACGCCGCCCAGCTCATCGGCTCGCCCTGGTGGTAGGTCACCAATAAGATTGCCGGCGGCAATGTCTTGAGTAATGCTACGTATGCGCTGAATACGTTGACGCAAGCCTTTGACAACCAGAAGTGCTACTGAGGCTAGGCCAAGAAGAACCACGCCTAAAGTGGTTGCCATATTAATTAACGGGGCGGTGTAGGCTGCTTGTAGCCCAGCAAGAGGCACGGTAGCCTGAGCGACACCGCGCACATCGCCAAGCTGCCAATCGGTTTTTGGGGTGTCTGGGTGGTTGTTATGGCAGTTAATACAGCCTTGCTGATCCATGACATCGGCTACGGCCAGGCGGAAATAATCCTGTCCATCAATGGATACTCTAGCACTAAACACTTCGTTGGGGTTGGCCGTTAAAAAACGTGCGGCCTGTTGTTCAAATTCATCGAGCCGGCTTTCGGCAGCCGAGCGAAAACGAAAAGGCTGATCGCTGTAAAGGCGGAACTCCGAGCCACCTTCAAAGCCTGAGCGTTCAGAGCCGCCCTCTTGGCTCATTTCGCCGAGCGAGCGCATCACCGTGGCCGGAAGAGGAATGGCATGAGGATCGTTTTCATGGTCATGCGAAATATGCAGACCCGCTTCTCGGCCTTTGGGAACAATATGCTGGTTGTAGAAAACACGAGCATTAAACGCCATTTCAATTAGGTCAGCAGCATTCTGCTGCCCAGCTTGCTCCAGGGTTTCGTCATACAGGCGGTTCATTTGATGAACGACAACGGCAATCAAGAGCGCAAACCCTAAGCCCAAAGGCAGAATCAGTTTCCAAGATACCCCTAGGTTTTGAAAAGCACGCAGGGGCGCACTGAGCCAACCGGCCAACCCAGGCGGAATAATATAGCCCCGCTGTAAGCGATGGCCGCTGCCCTCACGCATTTTTTTATAGAGGGCTTCGGCCTGTTGAATTTCTTTTTGGGTGGCTTGTAGGCGAACACTCATGTAGCCACCATCCGAGCGAGGCGTGGCCGTGGCTTTCACCCAGTAGTGGTCACCATTTTTACGTCGATTCTTCACCATGCCCTGCCAAGCACGGCCCTGTTTTAGGGTCGCCCACATATCACGAAAGGCTTCTTCGGGCATATCTGGGTGGCGAATCATATTGTGCGGCTGGCCAATCAATTCATCGCGTGTAAACCCCGAATACTCAACAAAAGCCTCGTTAACATAGATGATATTTCCCTGAGGGTCTGTGTGAGAAATAATTGCACAGTCACTGCGAACAGGGTAGTCAGTTTGGGTAACAGGTTGATTGTTGCGCATGCTTGTTTCCTTGCTTAATGGCAGGCTTTGTTTTTTCTTGTAATTAACGAGGCTAAAGAAATTAAACGTTAAGCTGCTGTTAAGCAAGGCCAGAGGCTGGGGTACTGGGTTGCTGGGCTGTTGATGGACAGGTAAAAAACGCTCTAGCCCTTGTATGGCAGGGTGTTTGAGAGTTTGCTGAATGTATCAGAAGTGTTTCAGAAGTATTACGGAGGTAAGTTTAGAAGGCCTGATTTAAGCCTGGATCACGCCAAGTTAATCAAGAGCCAGGCCTACTGGGGGGCGCTGGCTGAGTTAACTTGGCGCTAGATAGCAGGTTTAACCCTTATCAACGACCTTGCGTTTACCTGCCATGCGGTGACCGGAGGCAGATTCATTAACATTGATCACATGGTCGCCGATACGTTCCAGGCGGTTGATCACATCAATGAACACCACACCAGCACGGGGTGAGTAGT
>SKIX01000188.1 GCA_007116195.1 Marinospirillum sp.
CACAATTAATCGCCAAGTCAGGGGCTCAATAACATGCAGCCTGCCCCATAACCCACGCCTTAATCACAGGCGGCGCTGAGTAGTTATAGCGCAGATTAGTTAGCACCTCTAAGCGAGTGTCTGCTTGCTTGGTAAAACAGTTCGGGCTGCGATGGAGCAGCCCAAGATTTTGCTGTTGCAGCCTAGTTTGAAAGAAACTCGAACTCGCTCCACACGGGAGCGTGGTCCGAAGGCTTTTCCATGCCCCGAATGTCGTAGTCGATGCCGCTGTGCTGGCAGTAGCTGATCAAGCCTTTGCTGGCGAGTAGCAGGTCGATACGCAGCCCACGCTTGGGGTCATCATCAAAGCCTTTGCTGCGGTAATCAAACCAGCTAAACAAAGAGGTATCCTCTGGGTGCTGGTTGCGATAAGTATCAATGAGCCCCCATCCCAGCAGTTTTTGCATCCACTGGCGCTCTTCTGGCTGGAAACTGGTCTTGCCCGTTCTTAGCCAGCGTTTGCGATTCTGTTCGCCGATACCGATGTCCAGGTCAGTGCTGGATATATTAAAGTCACCCACGACCAGTACACGATCTTCTGGACTGAAGTTGTCTTCGAGTAGCTTTTGTAAATCCGCATAAAAGCGGCGCTTAGCAGGAAACTTGGTTTCATGCTTGATATTTTCACCCTGAGGGAAGTAGCCATTGATTAGTGTGAGCGGCTTGCCATCTGCGCACTGGTGTCGGGTTGTGATCAAGCGACGTTGAGCTGAGGCTTCATCAGTAGGAAAGCCTTTTTGCACAGCTTCAGGCTGTTTAAGCGATAAGGTGGCAACACCATAATGTGTTTTTTGTCCATGAAAGTCGGCATGGTAACCCAGGGCTTCGACCTGCTTTAGAGGAAAGTCGGGGTCATTAACCTTGGTTTCCTGCAGGGCGATGACATCAGGCTGGTGTTTATTAATCAGGGCTTCAAGCTGGTGAAAGCGGGCGCGCAGACTATTGATATTAAAGCTGACAATTTTCATGAAAAGGGAATTTCCTCGTCGCGTGAATCGGTAAAGCGGGGCTCAAAACAGGCGATTTTAACATCTTTGTTCTGCTAGAATGAGTCGGATTTGTTGCCGAGAGTTTTGAGGCCGGAGTCTGGAGACCAGCATGAGTATTAAATCAGATAAGTGGATAAGACGCCTGTCGCAAGAAACAGGCATGATAGAACCTTTTGAATCCGGCCAAGTTCGCGAAGCAGAAGGCCAGAAGATTATTTCTTACGGCACTTCGAGCTATGGTTATGATGTGCGCTGTGCAGATGAGTTTAAGATCTTTACCAATATTAATTCCAGTATTGTTGATCCCAAGAATTTCGATGATAAGAGTTTTGTGGAAGTGAAGGGGGATCGCTGCATCATTCCACCCAACTCCTTTGCTCTAGCGCGAACCGTAGAGTACTTTCGTATTCCTCGTGATGTGCTCGTGGTTTGCTTGGGCAAGAGTACCTATGCTCGTTGTGGCATTATCGTTAATGTCACACCCTTGGAGCCCGAGTGGGAAGGGCATGTAACTCTGGAGTTCTCTAATACGACTCCACTGCCTGCAGTTATTTACGCCAATGAAGGAGTGGCACAAATGCTGTTTTTTGGTGGTGATGAGGTTTGTGATGTGTCCTACGCGGATCGTAAAGGCAAGTATCAGGGGCAGAGAGGCGTTACCCTGCCTAGAACCTAGAGTTAAAACGAGAGCCGGAAAAGTTAAAAAAGGCCCGCCTAAGCGGGCCAATATTTACTTGCTCACTTCTATTTCAAGCAGTTGCCTGTCCTAGGCAACACCACCGGCAGGTTCTGCCGAGGTCTTTTTGCGTAGCTGCAAGGTTGTCAGTGTTCTTTCTCTGACAGTTGCTAGCAACTCAGCATTTTCAGCCAGCTTCTCTCCGTAAGAAGGAATCATGGCTTTAATCATTTGCTGCCCCTGTTCACTAGCCAACAAGGTTGGGAAGGCGCGCTCAATTACCTGGAGCATGGCTTGAACTGCTGTTGAGGCACCAGGCGAGGCACCCAGCAGGGCTGCAACGCTCTTGTCTTCAGAAACGATGACTTCGGTACCAAACTCCAGTTTGCCGCCACCTTTTTCATTTTTCTTGATAATTTGCACACGTTGACCAGCAATGGATAATTGCCAGTCTTCTTTTTTTGCTTCTGGGAAGTAGTTTTGCAGTGCTTTGACTCGGGCTTCATGGGACTGCAAAGACTCGCTGATCAGATAGCGGGTCAGGTCAAAATTATGGATGCCAACAGACATAAGTGGGCGCAGGTTATTACCTCTGACTGAGCGTGGCAGATCAAAGATGGACCCTTTTTTCAAAAACTTAGTGGTAAAGCCAGCAAAGGGGCCAAACAGCAGTGCCTTTTTACCATTAATGATTCGGGTGTCCAGGTGGGGTACCGACATAGGGGGAGCACCTAGTGGAGGCTTACCATAAACCTTAGCATGGTGTTGTTCAATAATTGCGGGATTGTTGCAAATCAGCCACTGACCGCTGACTGGAAAACCGCCATAACCCTGGCTTTCTTTGATGCCGGTTTTTTGTAGCAAGGGCAAGGCAGCACCTCCTGCCCCTATGAATACAAACTTGCTTTCAATGATCTTGCTTTGGCCGCTACTGAGATCTTTAACAAGAACGCGCCAGTGACCCTTGTTTTCTTGTTTCAGGCCTTCAATTGAATGACTTAGTAGCAAGTCAAAGTCTTCTTGTTTAACCAGGTTATCGACCAGGCTACGACTTAATGCACCGAAATTAACGTCTGAGCCGTAAGCAACCCGAGTCGCGGCAACCTTTTCCCCTTCAGGTCGCGATTTCATGATAAGAGGCATCCACTCTTTGATAGTGGCGGGATCCTCACTGTATTCCATATCTTTAAACAGATGGTGTTGGCTAAGAACCTGATGACGCTTGCGCAAAAAAGCGACGTTGTCATCGCCCCAGACAAAACTACAGTGGGGTGCAGGATTAATGAAGTTTTCAGGGGAGGGGAGAGAGCCTTCTTCAACTAAATAAGACCAAAACTGCAAGCTTAGCTCGAAGGCTGAGTTGATGTTAAGTGCTTTGCTGGTATCGATGCTGCCATCTTGAAGCTGAGGCGTATAATTCAACTCACAATAGGCGGCGTGACCTGTACCTGCGTTGTTGAGTGCATCGGTACTTTCCTGAGCGACCTGATCAAGGCGCTCAACCATGGCCATTTTGAGGGATGGATCTAGCTGCTTGAGAAGCATGCCTAGGGTCGAGCTCATAGCGCCGGCACCTATCAGCAACACATCCACTTGCTTTGCTGTCATTTTAATTGAACCCTATCCAAGTTTATTATGGCCGCGATTATAGGCGTCAGCCTGCGACAATCAATCCATCAATAGTGGAATAAGCCATAAAGACTCGTTATGGCAAAAATTTGTGCTGGCCTTTTTGCTTTTGTCTGAGCTGAAGTGGCAAACAGACCTATCATTTTCATATTAAATCGCTAAAATTCCTGTTCGACTTAAGTATGAGGAGAGACTGTGCGTCTTTTACACTGTTTATTGTCCAGCTTAGCTTTTTTAGCAGTTTATTTTTTTGCACCGGTAGAGCAAGAAGTCGCATCCGGTTTAGCTATTTTAGTCATGATTGCCTGGTTGTGGCTGACCGAGGCTCTGCATGTCAGTGTGACGGCTTTGCTCGTGCCTTTGTTGGCTACAGCAACGGGTATTTTTAGCTTGCCGAAAGCGGTCTCGCATTTTGCAGATCCTATTATCTTTTTGTTCTTAGGTGGTTTTGCCTTGGCGGCTGGTTTGCGTCAACAGGGGCTGGATCGTTGGATGGCGTCCTGGGTGATGAAAAAAGCTGGAGGTGAGCTCGGTAAGGCAGCGCGTTGGTTGTTTGCACTGACAGCCTTTTTATCCATGTGGATTAGCAACACAGCGACGGCGGCCATGATGCTGCCTTTGGCTTTGGGTCTGCTCGCCCCTTTGGAAATGGAGCGTTACCGCGCTACCTGGATCTACTTATTACTGGGTGTTGCTTTTAGTGCCAATATTGGTGGCATAGGTACGCTCGTGGGTAGTCCACCCAATGCTATAGCGGCTTCAGCCGTAGGTGTTAGTTTTGGGCAGTGGTTGCTCTGGGGGTTGCCCCTGGTGCTGGTGTTCTTGCCTGCAATGGACTGGATACTCCGTCGGGTACTCAAGCCTGCCGTTAAAGCAGAAGTGAGCCTGGCTGCTGTCGAGGTACAGTGGACTTCACGGCATACCGGAATGTTATTGGTTTTTTTGTTGACAGTTGTGTTATGGGTCTTGGGCGCCCCTTTGGGCCGCTTGCTCGGCATCGAAAGTGGTTATGATTCAGCCGTTGCCCTCTTAGCCTTGGTGTTACTGCATACCTTCGCTTTGGCTAGTTGGCGTGAAATAGAAAAAAGTGCTGATTGGGGGGTCTTGTTGCTGTTTGGTGGGGGCATTACCCTGAGTGCTGCACTGGGTGCGAGCGGTGCGGGCGCCTGGTTGGCTGAGTTGCTAGGTGGCACCTTTGCAGTGATGCCAGCCCTGGTGGTGATTGCGTTGATGCTTGTGTTTGCTTTGGCATTAACAGAGGTTGCCAGTAATACGGCCAGTGCCGCTCTGCTGATTCCCTTGTTTATTGGCATGGTGCCAGAAGTGGACTCGACAGTGATTGCGGTGATGGTTGCTGTGGCAACCTCCTGTGCTTTCTTACTGCCAGTGGCAACACCGCCCAATGCCATTATTTTTGGCAGTGGTAAGGTACCCCAGCGTGCGATGATCCTTAACGGTAGCTGGGTGACCCTGGTTATCTTGCCACTATTAATTCTGGCAGCTGGCATTGCTCTACTGCTTTAACGGCTTATTGATCTAGCCAGGCTTGCAGACCTTCAGCTAAAGCCGGTGCCAGGTCGATGGCATTGGAGGGGTGGGGCACCGAATTGCTGGTGACCACCTGCTGGGTGTGACTCGCCTTGAGCAGTTCCCAGGCATTGGCACCAAATAAGCCGTGAGTGCCAATGCAAACCGCTGGTTGCATACCTGCTTTTTCCAAGTGATCAAGCGTTTGTAGCAGGGTTCGTCCGCTGGAAATAATATCATCCACCAAAACAGGCGTGTGGTCGCGATAGTTGTTGACATGAGGAACAGATACCTGAACATCCAAGTCTCCGCTTCTGACTTTTTCTAGCACTTCAAAAGGGGCACCAGCCAGAGCAGCGACCTCGGCTACCCACTGCTCGCTTTCACTGTCGGGCCCAAGCAACAGCGGGTTGTAGACCTCACGGCTGATCCAGGCAGCAACACTGGGTGCTGAATGCAGTGCCAAACTTTCCAGGTCATAAATTTCGTACAGGCTATTATAGCGGTGCAGGTGAGGATCAACGGTAATAAGGAAGTCAAAACTTTTGGAAATGAGCTGGGCAAAATGCCGTGAAGTGACACATTCACCACTTTTAAAACGCTTATCCTGACGCATATAGCTTAAATAGGGTGCGACTAAAGCCACTCGCTCTGCACCCAGTTCTTTCAACACTTCGGCGGTGAAAATTAATGGCAGGAACTTGGCATTAGGCTGGTAAAGGCTGCAGACCAAAAGGCAATCGCGGCCCTCTACATCACTTTCTATGCGTAAATAGCTTTCGCCATCGGGAAAGTAGCGGTAATCCAGATCGCCGTCTTCACCCTTGAGTAAAGAGGTTAGATTATCCGCTATGCTGGAGTGAGCAACTGAGGGGTCTTCAAAAAAGAAATCCAGGTTAAAAATCAGGGGTGTAGTGTTGGTGCTCATGCGCAGACTCCAATCATATCAGGGTGAGCTTCCAGAAAATCGACCGCATATTGCAGCTCACCGGGGCTAGCGGCATGCAGGGTTAACAGACGTTGGCCTACCTCTAAGCGGTCACCTAGCTTAACCTCTAAAGTGACACCTGCAGCAGGGTCTTCCGGTGCACCCGCCAGTTTGGCTAGTTGTGAAAGCTGGCGGTTATCAATGGAGGTGACTTGTCCTGCTTGAGGGCTAAGCCAATTGAACTGATAGGGTGCTAGCTGGGGTTCTTTGAAACCGCCTTGAGCTTGGCAAATGGCAATAAATTTTGCCAGGGCTGCTCCTGAATCCAGGGTCTTTTCTGCTAGAGCCCAGCCTTTTCCAGGTTCAGCTAAGTCGGCCATTTCTAAGAGCTCGCCTGCCAGTAGCAGTGCTCTTGCACGTAAATCCTCGGGTGCATGGGTTTCGCAGCGTAAAACAGAGAGTAGGTCCTTGGCTTCGAGCACCGGCCCTATGCCTCTGCCAACCGGCTGAGTGCCGTCTGTTCTGAGTACACGCACTTCCAGGCCCAGGGCTTTGCCGGTTGTAATGAGGTGGCGACTGAGTAAGTCAGCGGCCTCTTCTGAGCGTACCTTGGCTGTGGGGCCAAGGGGTATATCAATCAGGACGTGGCTAGAGCCAGCAGCAGCTTTTTTAGATAGCACCGAAGCAACCATCTGCCCTTCACTGTCTAAATCCAGCATCCTTTCAACTCGGATTAAAATGTCATCGGCAGGAGAAAGGTTGACCGAGCCACCCCAGGCCAAGCAGCCACCTTCTTGGGTGACCACTTTTTGCAAGGTTTCCAGGCTCAGCTCAACCGGAGTCATGGTTGCAAGGGTATCTGCGGTTCCAGCAGGTGAGGTAATTGCTCGTGAAGAAGTCTTAGGCATAATCGCACCACAGGCAGTGACGATGGCAACCACAATCGGGGTCGTGCGGTTGCCAGCCAAGCCGCCGACACAGTGTTTATCAACGATGCGAGACTGTCCCCAGTCCAGTTTGCGACCAGAATTAAGCATGGCGCGGGTGAGTGCTATGATTTCATCTTGATCCAGGTTGTCACCGGCACAGGCCGTCACAAAGCTTGATAAGTGAACATCCGAATAACGACCAGCGACCATATCATTAATGATTTCCTGCGTTTGTTCTTCGTTGAGCCGGTGCCCATAAATTTTATGACGCAGGTGACTTAAAGACAGTACTGGATCAGGATGGCGAATGTGCGCTTCACTGGCTTCTGATGGCTGCAGGCGCTGCCAAGCTGATTCAGACAGTCCCATTTCACCAGGTTTGAGTAGAGTATCGTCGTTAACGATCGACAGGGTGGCAAGAATAGAGCGATCGCCAATGCGGATTTGCACCCGATTGCTAGAAGTGAAGCCTTCAGAGCGGCAAACATGGCTGTTGCGGCGCAAGTAAACGACCAGCTCTTGATGGGTGTCTATGCCTAAACGTAAAGGTTTGAGGCGAAACGCGGGTTCGTCAGAAGCAACGGAGACGACCATAAAAATTCCTTGTAAATAACGGATTTACAGTCATCTTAGTCCTAGTCCCCAAAAGAGGGCAAGCGGCTTGCAGTCTAAGCGGTTAATTTTCCAGCCAGGCAGCAGGCAAGTCAGCACAAAGCACCCAAAGGTGATCGCCGCCGGTATTCGTCACAGCGATTGACAGGGTAATGTCCAAAGTAGCATCAGGCAGCCCTAAATAGGGAGCAGAAACCTGAACCTGACCCGGTTGCTCTAAGGCATTGCGAAAGTAGCTACGCCTTGCCCAGAGTGCACCAGCGCCCTGATTGAGCGGGGCATAGGTTGCTGTCGCAGTCGACTTTTTGCCTCCTGGGTGAAGGTTTTCAACAATTTGTACGCCTTCAGCATCGAGCAGATAGATGCGCTCAATGGCTGAGTGTTGCTGAAGCGGTTGGGTGGCCACTTTAAAGTCTTGGTTGTGCCCTAAGCTAGTGGCTGCTTGTTTCATTAGGTTTTGCAATTGGCGCTGTTTGCGGGCTTGATTGTGACGTCTGGCGAGCTGCCCATGCAGGGCATGCTGGTGTAAAGATTGAATGGATTCGGCAAGCTCAGGTGCTTGATAGCTGCCCAGAGGCGAAGGGCGAGCAAAGTAAAAGCCTTGAGCTAGGTCGCTTTCGCTATCGAGCGTCAGCAAGGCATCCTCTTCAGTTTCAACACCTTCTAAAAGTACCAGAGCACCCGTTTCACGAAGCAGGGCAACGCAACGACTCAGCCAGCGCTGTCTTTTGGGGTTATTGCGGGCATTAACGAGCATGGAACGGTCAAGCTTTACAATATGCGGTTCTAGCTGCCAAATACGATCAAAATTGGACTGACCTGTGCCGAAGTCGTCTATGGCAATCAGAAAGCCCGCCTGGCGATAATGCTCAACAAACTCTTGCAGCAATACGGGATCATCAACAGCATCTTCCAGGATTTCCAATACCATGCGCTCGCTGCCTAATCCTTGGCGTTTTAAAAATTTTTCCAGCAAATCGGAGCGCAGGTTTTGGGGCTGAATAGTTTCACTGCGCAAATTAAGAAATAGCCACTGGTTTTCAGTTTGCAGTTGCGCAAAATTATTTAAATGCTTGGCAATACACTGGCGATCAAACTGCTCTACCCGGTTTTCAAGCTGAGCCAAGTTAAAAGCTTCAAGCGGAGAGCAGGGCTGGTTTGCTCCATGAGTCGCACGCAAGAGCGCTTCATAGCCCACCACTCGGCGGTGCGTCAGGCTAACGATTGGCTGAAAATGGCTATGAATCTGCATGGATTGAGCTTTTCCCTGGTTGCCAGTAATCAAAGGGTAGGGCAATTCAAAATAGGACATCCTTAAAATGGTCCTCTCGGGTTTCTTGTGGTTAATTCTACCGAGTAATGCAAGAAGAATACCAATAAAATAAATTACCATCTTCTTGCTATAAGCTAGGTAGCGACTGGGTTTCAACGGGTTGTTTGCACCAAATAAGTGAGTCGGAGGTTCAGGTGTCCGGGTTGTGCACTCTAGTGGTGCTTCAATGCTGGACAAGGCTGCGGATGCATTTGATGGGTTTTGTAGTAAACTGAAAGTCCTTTTTACTTCGATTACTAATAGGACATCATCGATGGGTCGCGCCTTTCAAAACCGTAAAGAATCCATGGCCAAAACAGCGGCTGCTAAAACTAAGGTTTACAGTAAGTACGGACGAGAAATTTATGCTACGGCTAAAGCCAGTGGTGCCGATCCGGATGGGAACCTGGCATTACGCAGTCTGCTAGATCGTGCCAAAAAAGACCAGGTTCCAGCACATGTCATTGATAAAGCTCTCGAGAAGGCCAAAGGCGGTGGCGGTGAGGACTTTGCAGTCGCGCGTTATGAAGGTTTCGGCCCTGGCAATATTATGGTGATTGTTAGTTGCCTTACCGATAATCCTAACCGTACCTTTGGTGATGTGCGCCAGTGCTTTACTAAAACCAAATGTAAAATCGGCACGCCGGGCAGTGTTAGTCATATGTTTGATCACAGTGCGATTTTTGCTTTCCCAGGGGAAGATGAAGAAGCGGTGCTGGATGCTTTGATGGAAGCTGATGTTGATGTCAGTGATATTGAAAATGAAGGGGGGCAAATTACTGTTTTTGCGCCTCATACTGACTATGCTAAAGCTCGCCAAGCCTTGATTGCGGCTTTTGGTGAGCTGGATTTTGCTCTTGATGAAATTCAATTTTTGCCGCAAAACACCAGCAGCTTGGACAACGACGAAGAGCGCGCCTTGTTTGAAAAGTTTTTAGACCTGCTTAATGACTTGGATGATGTGCAAAGGGTTTACCACAGCGCAGAGCTTTAACCCTGATTAGTCATCGTCCTGCAACCCAGAAGGAGCAGTTATGCGCTTTAAACCCCCTTCGGGTTTTTTGCTGCGACTCCTACTTTTTGCTCTACTCTGGTGGATTCTAACCCAGGGTGAGCCAGCCTCGTGGTGGTGGGGGCTGCCTGTGGTGTTTTGGGTGGCCTGGATGCCGCCCATCTACGCTAGCCCGCCCTGGCGCTGGCATCTGCTGCCTGCGATGCGCTTGTTACCGCGCTTTCTTTTGCTCAGTGCTCGTGGTGGCTGGGAGGTGGCCCTCTTAGCTGCCAAGCCGCATTCTGTGTTGAATACTCGCTTGGTTGATTACACCTGGTGCTGTCTGCCTGCTGGCCCAGCTCGTGTTTTTATGGCCAGCCTGATCAACCTTATTCCTGGTACTTTGACACTACGCTTTTTGCCAGATCAAGATTGCCTGCATGTGCATATTTTAAATTATCGGCCAGCAACCCTAACCAGCCTGCAACGCTTGGAGGTTGCTATTGCTGATCTTTATGGCTTGCCGGTACCCGCTGCGATCAGGAAGCTGTTATGACTTGGTTTCATTTTTTGATTTTACTGCTGTTACTGAATGCGGCCGTGGGTTTATGGCGGGTTTTAAAAGGCCCGACAGCCGCTGATCGTATGCTGGCGGTTGAGCTGATTTCAACTTCAAGCTTGGCCATGGTCTTATTATTAGGTGTGTTGACGGCAACCGATGCCTTGGTTGATGTGGCGTTACTCTTTGCGCTTTTAGCCGCTATGGCGGTTGCTAATTTTGCGACGCGAACCTGGTCTGTATTAAAACGTCGTGGACAGGTGGCCGATGATGAGCATTGAATTCAGCTTTTGGTTCAGTCGCTTGGCAATTACGCTGGGCGTGGCTTTTTTAATAGCTGGCACTCTAGGCTTGTTACGTTTTCCAGATGTTTATGCCCGTCTGCATGCGCTAACCAAGGCAGATACTCTAGGCTTGGGTTTGGTGTGTTTGGGGATGGCTCTGCAGGCCGCTAGCTTGCCCTTGGCATTAAAATACCTGCTGATTTGGGTGCTCATGCTTATGGCCTCTAGTATCGGTGCAACGCTGGTTGCTTCAACTGCCTATGCAGCCGGTATAGAGCCAGACCTGGGGCCACAAAAGCCTTTGCATTTGCGTACTGAGGAAGACCCTTGATGTCCGTGCTGTTATTGGATGGCTTGTTGGCGTTGGGCGTATTTTGGCTGGCGTGGCAGACCTTGTTTGCGGCCAGCTTATTTCGCGGCGTGGTCAGTTTTATGGTGTTTGGCCTGCTGATTTCTTTGATCTGGATACGCTTAGATGCGCCTGATATTGCGCTAGCCGAAGCAGCGATAGGTGCAGGCGTGACCGGTGCTTTATTTTTATCTGCTTTAGGCCGGCTGGAGGATACGGACTCACCTTCTTTTCGTCGTTTGCCTTGGCGCTCGCCCTGGTTTATCAGTAGCAGCTTGTTGGTGCTGCTTGGCGTTATTGGCTTAGCGGGTGTTAGCTGGCAACTGCCTGCACCTGGCTTAGCTGAGGCTGTCGAGGAGGAGTTGCAGCGCGCAGGTGCAACCCATCCAGTAACGGCGGTGCTGTTAAACTTGCGTGGTCTGGATACTTTATTAGAGGTGGCGGTGATGTTGTCGGCCGTGATTTTTAGTTGGTCCTTGGGTTCAGCTGTGATACCTCACCCGCCAGCCACCCAGTTACCCGGATTGCCCGCGCTTGCAGCCCTCTTGTATCCGGTCTTTTTAGTGGTTGCTGTTTATCTGCTGTGGCGAGGTTCACATGCTCCAGGTGGAGCTTTTCCAGCGGGGGCGGTGTTGGGTGCCGGCGGTATTTTAACGCTGTTAGCAGGTGGCTTTGGTTGGATGGAGCGGGCGGATCGTCAAGGTTTATTACGAACTCTGCTTTCGGCTGGGCTAGCACTTTTTCTACTCGTTGCTTGGGGCGGGCTGTTTATAACGGGTGCCTTCTTTCAGTTACCTGAAGCTTGGGCTGCGCAGTTGATCATCTTGGTTGAGGTGGCTACTGCCTTATCTATAGCCTTGATGTTGATGGCGTTTTACCTCTATGGGGAGCCTCGCTTATGACCCAGGTCTATGCCTTGTTAGCGGCTGCCTTAACTGGTTTGGCTTTAGTTGGTTTATTTACGTCTCAGGATTTATTGCGTCGCCTTTTGGCAATTAACATTTTGGGTTCGGCTGTTTTTTTGCTGCTGGTTACTATCGCGCGTAAAGCGACGGTTTTAGACCCGGTTCCTCATGCCATGGTGTTAACGGGCATCGTTGTTGCTGTGAGTACAACTGCGGTGGCTTTGGCTTTAATTCTTCATGCTGCTGATGCCCGTCGGCGTCAGGTTGCTCAGCGAGCAGCCGATGATTGAGTTGCTATCAACCTATTGGGCTGAGGCCTTAGCACTACTGGTTAGCTGGCCTTTGTTGCTGGCTTTGTTGGCGTTCAGGCGCTGGGTAAGCCCTGCTGGTCTGCTGGTTTTAGGGGTGCCCAGTATGCTCTTGGCAACCTGGGTTCCTGGATTGGCAGTGAAAATGGCTGCAGACTTGCCGCTTGCTTTTGCACTGGGCGGCTGGCTCAGCCCTTTAGGCATTCAGTGGCTGCTGGATGAGGCCGCTTGGGTGTTACTAGTGACTGTTAATGTCATTGCTAGCTTGGCAGCTATTGCCGCTTGGCTGTTTGGGCGTGCTCTAGGTGGGTCAGATTACTTCTGGCCACTGTGGTGGTTGCTTTGGGGCGGCATGAATGCTCTGGTTGTTTCTGCAGACTTGTTTAATTTATACGTGACGCTGGAGCTGGTGACTCTGGCTGCTGTGGGTTTGGTTGCTCAGTCGCGCAATGATCCAGAAGGCAAGGCAGCAATGAACTATTTATTAGCTTCTTTGCTGGCTTCTTTGTTGTATTTGCTGGGCGTGGCGCTTATTTATGGTCAAACCGGTGTATTGGATTTGCAGCGCTTAACCGGGCAGCTGCAGGCTGATGCTGTAATGGCTTTGGCCGCTTTACTGATGACGCTGGGCTTGTTGCTTAAAGCCGCTGTAGTCCCTTTGCATTTTTGGTTGCCTGAAGCTCACTCGCGTGCTCAAGCCCCAGTTAGTGTGCTGCTTTCCTCGGTGGTGATTGCCCTTGCGGTTTACTTGCTATGGCGTTTGTGGTTAGGGCCTTTTCAACCCTTGCTGGCATCAGCTCAGCCATTTTTTTCCGTACTGGCGACGAGCTGCCTGATTTGGGGTGGTGTGCAGGCCTGGCTACAGCCTCGTCTTAAACTGGTGCTTGCTTATTCAACCTTGTCGCAAATAGGTTTTGCCCTTTTATTATTGCAGCTAGTTGCCCTAGAAGACATCTCAGCCTGGTCAAGCCTGGCGGAGCAGGGGAGTTTGATTTTTATTTTGGCGCATGGCTTAGCCAAAGCAGCATTATTTATGGTGGCTGGAGCTTTGATGCTGGCTTTATCGACCGATCGACTCAAGCAACTCCAGGGCAGTGCCAAGTTGATGCCACTGGCTTGGGTGGCTTTTGCCCTGGCCAGTTTGAGCCTGTTGGGTGCGCCACCGACGGCTGGCTTTGTTGGTAAGTGGTTTTTGCTTCAAGTAGCCTGGCAGCAGAGTGACTGGATCACGGTGGGGTTGCTCTTGGCAGGTACCTTGATCACTGCCATCTATTTGTTTCGAGTGATGCAATTTGCCTGGAAGCCCGCTGCTGAAGAGGCGGCAAGCCTAGCAGCCGATATACGCTGGCGAGCCAGGGCTTTGGCAGGCTTAGCTTTGCTAACGGCTTTGGCTAGTTGGGCCCTGGGCCTAGGGCTACTGCATGCCCAGCCTTGGCCAATTTTTGCTGTCTTTGGCTTGGATGCTCTAGCGGCTACCTTCTTGGGGCCAGCTGTATTGATTTGGTCGCTGGCTTGGCTCTATGCCAAGCTTTGGCAAAGCTCGGGTCAGCTCTTGTGGTTGCTGGCTTGGGGTGGTTTGCTCAATATTTTGCTGCTACTGGCCCAGGACTTGCTCAGCTTTTATATCTTTTTTGCCCTGCTTAGTTTTTTAGGTTGGTGGCTAGTGATCTCTTCGGGTAAGCCTGAAGCCTTGGCTGCTGGGCGGGTCTATCTGGCAATGAGCCTGCTGGGTGAGTTGGCTTTCTTTACAGCTTTAGGTGTGCTTGGAGGTCAAGCTTTAGACTTTGCTAGCCTTGCTGCCAACGACTTACCTGCAGCTGCTCTTTGGGCATTGGGCTTGGCTTTTGCAATCAAAGCCGGGGTATTGGGTGTGCATTTTTGGTTGCCCCTAGCTCACCCTGTGGCTCCAGCTGCTGCCAGTGCTGTGCTCTCTGGTCTGATGATTAAAGCCGGTTTAATCGGAGCATTTAGGGTATTTCCTGAGCAGTCAGGGCTAGAGCCTTGGGGCTGGGTATTGTTGGTTTTGGGTTGGGTTGCAGCTTTTTATACCGTTATCTTGGGCTTGCTGCAAAAGCAACCAAAAAGTTTGCTCGCCTGGTCAAGTGTTAGTCAAATGGGGTTGATGACCGCGCTTTTAGGTAGCAGCTTGATTTTGCAGGGCGAGGGGCAGCAGCTAGCCCTGGTGAGCTTGTTATTGTTGGCTTTAACTCATGCTTTGGCTAAAGCAGGCTTGTTTTTAGGTGTGGGTTTGGTTGCAACTCTGCCCCTGAAGTTCAAGCCTGCAATCTTGGTAGGGCAGGCTTGTTTGGCATTAACTTTGGTCGGTGTGCCTATTTTTGCGGGGGTGTACGGTAAGTATGGGTTGCAGCTAAGTCTAGCCTTGGTTGCTATCCCTGCGGGGTTGTTGTTTGCATCGAGCCTGGCTACCAGCTTGTTGCTGGGGCGTTTTTTGGAGCTACTCGCTCATCAGGAGCCGCCAAAAAGTGATTCTCCTAAGCTTAAAGGTTTTTGGTTGCTGCCTTGGTGGTTATTGATTGTGGCTGCGGTGCTTGCTGCTGGGCTCTTTCCTCAAGAGCAAGTTCAGGTTTCCTGGTGGTCTTTTGAAACCTGGTGGCAGGGGTGGCTACCAGTTGGGCTGGCGCTAGCGATGCTGTTACTGAAAAAGCGCTTTGAATTGCCCTCTGGCTTGCCGAGGTTGGCTTGGCGCTTTCCTGAGTTTATTCCCCGGTTCACTGTAACTCAGTGGCTGCTGACTCGGGAGGAGCGCTTTCATCCCTGGTCGAGCGTTGGTTGGCTGCTGGCGCTGGTTGCTGCTTTTTTAGGTGCTTTGCTAGCGTATTCACTGGTGTACTAAAGGAGTATACTAGGCGGCTTTTGATAACTGTTTTCTTCAAACACTTAGAGATTACGATGGAACGCACCTACACTCTGACGATTTCTTGCCCTGACCGTGTTGGCATCGTTGCCAAGGTTAGTAATTTTTTAGCGATGTATGGTGGCTGGATTACTGAAGCTAACCATCACTCTGATTTGCAAGCTAATCGCTTTTTTATGCGTCATGAAATCCGCGCTGCGTCTTTACCCTTCGGGTTAGAAGAGTTCCGCACTGCATTCGGCCCTATTGCCCGCGAATATGAAATGGATTGGGATATTACCGACTCAGCGACCAATAAAAAAGTGGTGCTGATGTGTTCTAAAGAATCCCATTGCATGGTTGATTTGCTGCACCGTTGGCAAAGTGGTGAGCTGGTTTGTGATATCCCTTTGGTGATTTCCAACCATGAAACCTTGAGAGAACTGGTTGAATGGCATGGCATACCTTTTCACTATGTACCGGTCAATAAAGACAATAAGCCGGAAGCCTATGCCCAAGTTGAGCAGTTGATTGACGAGGCTGAAGCAGACTGTGTGGTTTTAGCACGCTATATGCAAATTATTCCTCCAGCTCTATGCGATAAGTATCAGCATCGAATCATTAATATTCACCATAGCTTCTTGCCCTCCTTTGCTGGTGCCAAGCCTTACCATCAGGCCTATGAGCGAGGGGTGAAGCTGATAGGTGCCACCTGTCATTATGTCACCGAAGAGCTGGATGCTGGCCCGATCATCGATCAAGACACGGTCAGAGTTAATCACCGCCAAACAGCAGCTGACATGGTGCGTTTGGGTCGAGATGTTGAAAAAAGTGTTTTAGCGCGCGGTTTGGCCTGGCATCTACAAGATCGTGTTCTGGTTTACGGTAACAAGACGGTGGTTTTTAACTAGAGGGGCGCTGCAGTGGTACTTCAGGGCTTTGCTGTTTTGCTCTTTTTTCAGTTGCTGGGTGAGTTGCTAGTGCGTGCCAGTGGGTTGTTAGTACCTGGCCCTGTAGTGGGTATGGCACTTTTGCTGGCTTTTTTACTTTACCGGCGATCAGTAGCTGCGCCTCTTCGCGAAACATCTGAAGGGCTGTTGCGTTATTTGCCGCTACTCTTTGTGCCTGCTGGTGTTGGGCTTATCAATCATGGCCAGCTTTTGCAGCAGGATGGGCTGGTTATTGCTGTGACCCTGGTGGTCAGTACGGCGATCACTTTAGTGGTTACCGTGTTAAGTTATTCCTGGTTACGCAAGCTGTTAGGAGCGAGAGATGCCTGAGATACCTGAGGTTTTTGCTGAGCTTTGGGTTTATCTGGCGGCGAGCAAACTACTCTACCTGCTGCTGACACTGGTCGCCTTTATGCTGGCTCAGTGGTTAAACCGGCGTGCTGGTGGTAGCCCTTTTTTGCACCCAGTGCTGGTAGCTATTGCTCTACTTGTAAGTTTTTTGCTGATCACTGAAACACCTTACAGCGTATATTTTGAAGGAGCGCAATTTATTCATTTTTTGCTAGGGCCAGCGATTGTTGCTCTAGCCGTGCCCCTGTTCGATCACCGTGAACGTATTCGTAGAGAGTTTGTTGCTTTAATTCTGTCGTGTGTATTGGGGATTTTTGCAGCAGTTGCGTCAACCTGGGCACTGATTCGTTTGCTTGGGGGGCGAGAAGATACGCTTTTGTCGCTGCTGCCTAAGTCCGTTACTTCTCCAATTGCAATGGGTATTGCTGAGCAAATTGGGGGCTATCCAGCCTTAGCTGCTGGCATCGTCTTGATTACGGGCGCTATAGGCTGTGTGTTAGGGCCGCCTATCTTTCGTTTGTTAAAAATCAAAGATCATGCCGTGCAAGGCTTCGCCATGGGCCTGGCAGCCCATGGTTTTGGTACAGCACAAAGTTTTACCGTTAGTAATTTGGCCGGTGCCTTTGCAGGCTTAGCCATGGGGGTAACGGGGTTGTTAAGTGCGTTCTTGATTCCTTTGCTGGCAAAGTTTTTCTAGCTGTCTAAGCGACGCTGGATCCAGCTATTCAACTCAGTCACACTGGTGGCAATAAAGTCAGCCCCCCAGTGGAGTGGGTTGTCGTCAATGCTGATATAGCCAAAACCGGCTACAAGAGTTTGCATGCCAGCATTGATGCCAGCTTCTATATCTCTTGCATGATCACCGACATAAAGGCAGTTTTCCGGTGGTATGGCAAGTTGACGGGCAGCAAAGAGCAACGGAGCTGGGTCTGGCTTGCTAACCCCCAAGTCTTCTGGACAAACTAAAACCTGAGGGTGGAGTTTTAAGGCTTTAATGAGCAGGTCGGTATAAAGGCGGGGTTTATTGGTTACTATACCCCAGGGCAGGGGTTGCTTTTCTAAGCGTTCTAATAAGAGCTCCAGACCTGAAAAAACCTGACTGTGTTCAGCCACCTTGTCTTGATAGAAGTCGAGCAAACTCTGCCTTAGTTGCGCCTGCCCAGGGTCACCCACTTTGACTCCAAAACCTAGCTCAACCAAGGCATTGCCGCCGTTGGATACCTGGTCGCGAATTAGTTCGTAGGGCAGGTCGGCGAGGCCTTTTTCTTGCCTTA
>SKIX01000105.1 GCA_007116195.1 Marinospirillum sp.
CTCAATTCATTCAACCTGGCCAGCCCCTGCAAGGTAAACTCCTGCTGGCGGCAACGGCCTGGTTGATTGATACGGGCTGGTATTTATTGGTTGCTTATGGGCTGTCTTTATCGCAAATTCTGCCCTGGTTACAAGCCAGGGCCTGCTGGATCAATCGAATAACGGGGGTCGTCCTGCTTGTTTTGGCACTGAGGGTCGTGACCCTCTAAAGCGACTAGAAGTCACTGAACAGCTGATTCGTAAACTGAATACCGAGACTGACTCGATAGTTTTCATGATCATAATCAATTAGGCTTTCACCAAAGCCAGCATGGAGCTGCAACAAACCACGCAACTGCCGAGTTAGAGGAAAGGACCAGTCTAGCTGCGCAACGCCTCGTGATTGAGCTGGATTGCCTCTTAAAGTCAGGACATATTCTTGCCGACCCTGAGTAAAGGCAAAGTTAATATCCAAATAACCCAAATAGTCTTCAAGATCAGGATTATCATCCTTACCGTTTGCATTAGGCAAGCGTACGCGCGGTGCTAACTCCAGCATCCAGCCATCACGTGAGAAAGCACTGGCTACATAAAGGTAATCCCAGCCACGAGACTGAGGTTCAGTGCGGCCGTTGGACTGGTGAGCATAGCCAATACGGTTATAAGTATTATCCAAGCCCCATAGCTGCCAGCGGCTTTCACGGGTAAAGAAGATTTCTGGCTGGTAATTGGTTTCACGAAAGGGCTTGGAAGCCGACTCATTGTAGGCCTGCCACCAGGAGGTTTGAGTATAAGCAAAGTGCAGGCTATCTCTTTCACCCAGTAGCTCGGGTAGCAATGGAACTTTGATGCTCAGTTGAAACTTGACCTCAACTGATTGCATATCCACATCTTCTTGCAAATACTCAAAACGCTGCTGATTGGGTCTTGCCGAATAGCTTGCGGGCAATATGTAATTGCGCCGATGCGGGGTAAAAAAGAAGGGGTTATATTTAGCTTGACGCTCTTGCTCAATTCGCCGTTGCAGCAAACTAGTTGTTAACTCTTGCTCAGGCAGTACAACAGGCTCCAGCTCAGCATCCGAAAGTAACGGCTCAGCTCCCACTTGGGTTAACGGCCCCAGTAGCACACAGAGTAGCCAGCAAGTCCCTCGATTCATAAGTTTTCTGCCTGCTGTTCTGCCGCTAAAGCCAACTGCTCCTGCCCCTGGGTTCGATAAACGGCCGCTAAATCGAGCAGTAGCTGTCGGGAATGATGACGATCCTGCATGTGCAACCTAACTCTGAGCGCTCTTTTAAACAAATCCTCGGCTGCCTCCAGCTCACCCTGACGTTGATGCAAATGACCTAACTCAGTTAAAGTTGCCGCCAAACCAGGCCGTTGCGCTTGCTCACGGTAAACCGCCAGAACCGCCTCCAACTCCTGTACAGCAGCAGTAAAATCACCCTCTAGCCCTTGTTGCCAAGCTTGCAGCCGACGCAATTGCAACTGGTGAGCCGCTGCCTGCTGACCGGCTAAACGCTCTTCAAAGCGCTCCAGCCAACTGGAGTCATCAGCTAAATGCAAGGCCAAGTGAGCACGCAAGGCCAGAGCACTTAACTCGACCGCTGGAGCAAGCGATTGCTCAGCGTTTAGCAAACCATCTAAGTAATCACGGCTCAAATCGACCTCGCCTGCAAGCCAGGCCCAGCGTGCCTGCAACCAGAGTGCTTGCTGGTAATACTCAGGCTCATCTAAAACACGAGCTAACTGGATTGCAATCAATGCCTGTTCTCTAGCCGCTTCCAAGCGACCTAGTTGCAGCAAACTGGCCGCTAAATTCAAATGCGCTTGCAGCTGACCCGATCGCTGGTCAAATCCCTGATACTTCGCCAAGGCTCGCTTAAAATGATGGCTCGCTGTTAAAGCATCGCCTTGCTGATAAGCGGCCACCCCTCGCTCCAGCAAACGCTCAGCCTGCTGCTCGGCCAGAGGCCTGGTATCAGTTTGGCTGGCACAAGCCGCCAACACTAACCCAAAAGCTAGAAGCAGCAGCCATCTAATCATGGGGTGCAACCTCAATTAAACGAGGGCTAACGGCAGAATCGCCACGCGACAAGGGCCAGGTATTAGCAATACGATCCAACAACAAATCGGTTTGATCCATCAACAAATCAACTCTTTCTAATAAATCGGGCAGGTGGGTCATTTCTTGGTTCACACCACTCAGAGTTGTATTAACCTGGCGCAAAAGCTGGCTTGACTCAGCCAAGATACCTGGAAGCTGTTGATGGGTTTCACGGCTAATACCCTCCACCTGCTGCAGCGTGGGCTCTAGTTGATCAACTCGGGCCTCAAGCCCCTGTAGCAGAGTTTCCAGTTGGGCCAGGCTATTGGTGATTTGCTGTTGCATAGCTGCATCAAACAGCAGGCTACCAACAGGCCCTTCACCTGCAGCTACCTGCCCCGTCATGTTTTGCACGTCTTCACTGACCAGGTAGGCATTCGCGAGCAGGCGCTCAATAACATCAGGATTGATCGCCCCTGAAATCAAAGCAATATTTTGTACCGTTTCTTCAGCCGCTAGCAACACGGGTTCAACCTGAGCCAGCAAATCATCAATTGACAAGGGCTCCTCTACCGGCAAAAAACTGCCTTCGGCCAGTAAGGGCTGGTGCGGTGAGCCAGGAGTAATTTCTATGCTGGAGCGCCCCAGTAAAGACAGCTTGCCTATGGAGGCAACCGAATCCGCTCTAACTAAATTTTTGTAGGCCTCATGCACCCGAGCGTAAAGAATAATATTATGTTCTTCAGTTATCTCGATACGATCAACTCGCCCAACCTGGATACCTGAGATTCTAACCGGTGTATCCCGGGAAATGCCTTCTGCCGTTTTGACTTGCAGTTGAAAACGCAAAGGATTGTCAAATAAATGCAGTTGACGGCTATTAACGATAAATAAAGTCAGGAAAACAACCAAAGCAGTCAGAACAAACAACCCGACTAGCTTTTCTTGAGTCGAATAGCTGATGCGATGGATATAGTGAGTTGAACCGCGGCGCGGTGATGTCATCGTCAAACCTTCCAATCAATTGCAGAGCGATAGCCTTGCAGATAATCCAAAATCTCAGGCTGATTACTGGCTACCAAATCCTGCCAACAGGTAAAAGCAAAGCATTCATCTGCGCCTATAAAAATAATTTGATCAGCATTTGAGCGCACAAAACCTAAATGATCCGTAGCTACCAGCACGGCCAGGCGCTGCCCCCAATTACGAATACTCTGATCCAAAATACAGTAATCAGGCAGCTCTAAACTAAACCAGGGGTCTTCAAGAACCAGCAGCTGTGGTTGCAATAGCAGGGCTCGAGCCAAGGCCAGCTGCATTCTTTGTAAGGGTGTCATAAATGCAGGCAGTTGCAGCAAATCACCATCAAACTCCAGTTCCGCCAAAACCTGCTCTAAAGCTTGCTCAGCTTGCTTACGTTGAACACCATGATAAACCGCTGGCATAACTGCATTTTCACGCCCATTTAACACCGAAAGCAAGGGAGCCTGGCGAGCCACATAGCCTAATTGCCGCCCTAATAAATCGAGATGTCTAGTATTCAAATCAGCCAAAGAATACCCGAAGAGGGTCAAGTCGCCCGCTTGCGGCCAAGCAATGCCCGCCAGTGCCTTTAAATAGGCTTCACGTGTTTCAGCTCGGCCTCCAAGCAAACAGTGAACACCCTGGCTGGGTATCTGCAGCGTTAAACCGGGCAGAGCACCCCCTTCAATTTCCAACTCAGGACACAGGCCTTGCGCTTCGACTAGCCAGGATGTCACCGCCACCTCCTAAGTCATTAACAGGGTGAACACTGCATTTAATAAGAAAATTAAACTCAGAGCATGAATTAAAGCTTTTTGAGTCTGCTGAGGTAATTCCGTTGGCGACTTTTCAACTCTCAAAGCATGTTGGCAGGCGATAGCTGCAATCATCAAACCAAAAAGAAGGTTTTTAGTCATAAAAACCAGTAGATCGTAGGGATGTAAAGCCAGAGCCAAGTCAGTTAAATAACTAAGATAACCTGCATGTTGAGTGAGCGATAAAAAGACAACCCCACTGATTAAAGCAATAAGCGCAAAATAAATGGACAAAACCATCTGCGCTAAAGCAACCCCTAACAATCGAGGCGCAACTAAAAAGCGATTGATATTAATGCCCAGTAACTCCAGGGCTTCCAGCTCCCGGCGTAGTTTCATGCCCCCCAGGTCAACCGCTATCGCAGACCCCGTACGCACCAATAGCACCACCATAGTTAAGAGAGTAGCCAGCTCATAGACCAGTAATCGAACCAGTAGCTCAACAACTTCACTACGATCTCCGATACCCTGCAGGGTTAACAGGGCTGGTGCTGTAATCGCCAAACCCGAAGCCAAGGCTAACAAGCTGATAACCGGTAAGGCATCAACGCCAGAAAAGATTAATTGGCCCACCAGGGTGCGCAGGCTCGCTGGGTTAAGACGCAAACGTCCAGACTGCCAGGGATTGAGCGCTCGCTGGATAAATAAGGTTAATTCAAAAAGATAACGTGGGAAGCTTAGAACCCAGCTTCCCACAGCTCCTAACCAAGTGATCACCAGCGCTTGACTCCTTCAATTCACCCGAGCGCGAAGTCTGCCAAAGTTTCTTATTGAATACCAGTTAGCGCAGCACGATTTCAACCCGGCGATTCATGGCCCGCCCTTCTTCAGTGGCATTACTGGCTTCCGGGGCCACCGGGCCGACACCCACCGATTCCAACTGCTCCCGGTCTATGCCATGAGCCTCTGCTAAGCGGCTGACCACCGCAGTCGCACGCGCCTGAGACAGCTCTCGGTTCATCTGATAAGCACCGACACTGTCGGTATGCCCGACTACAAAAAAGCGCTGGCTGGTGTTTTCCTGCAGATACTCGGCAATTACTTCCAGAGCTTCCAGCGAATCCTCACGCAAGGCGGCTGAACCCGTCTCGAAATGAATATTGTAAACCGGCACCTTGCCATGCAAAGCAATTCCCTGGCGCAGCGCATCCAGGCTCACCTTATCCATTTCCATGGCCGCCGCACGCAGAGTAACCA
>SKIX01000204.1 GCA_007116195.1 Marinospirillum sp.
ATCCGGAAGAGCAAGCTGCTTTTGCCCAAGCCTACGGTTACCCATTACAGGCACCTAAAACCTGGCAGGAGTACCAAGATCAGCTGGCTTTTTTTCATCGTCCTGAGCAAGGCTTGTATGGTAATGTGGAACTCAGAGACCCCTCCTTGGCTTGGATGTACTGGTTGCCACGGTATGCCGCTTACCTCTACCCTGAGCGGCCCTTTGATGAACAAGGCTGGGTGTGGGATCAAGCAGCCGCAAGGGCTGCAACTCAGAGTTATCTAGCCACTTTAAACACGGCACCTGGCTGGATTAATCAACCTGGCACGAGTTATGACCTGGCTTTACCTTATTTTATTCAGGGTAAAGCCTATGCCTTGCCGATTACGATTGCTGGAGCCAAGCTATTTAACCGTTCTGGCTCTTTTATCAAAGGGCGCTATTCAGTGCATCCTCTGCCTGGTGTTCAGCAGCAACAGACAAGCGCACGCTTTACTAGCTTGGCTTTTGGCAATAATCTGGTCATTCCTGCTCGCAGCGAGCAACCTTTACTGGCTTTGCTCTATGCACTCTGGCTGACTTCTGCCGAAGTCTCTTCCCAGGCCGTCAGTCATCCAGGTAGCTTTGTTGATCCGTTCCGTTATTCACATTTAAACAACCCAGCTATTCGCTCAGTGTATGGTTCTGCGCCCTTAGCCGCGTTGCAAGCAAGCTTGCCTTTGGCCTTGCCAGCGGGTACCGGCCTAGCCGGTAATGATGCCCAACTCCAAGCTTTGAATGATCTTTTAGGTCAGGCTGGCCGACAAGAATTGGATTTGGAAACTTTACTGGAAAAAATGAGAGAACGGCTATGAAAAAACCGCTTTGGCATCAAAGCCTGGGCTTTAAATTAGCAGCCAGCTTTCTGCTCGGAGTAGGCTTTGTCTTTCTCTTGTTATTTTCTGCTGAGCGAACCCTGAATCAGGCCCTGCGGGATACCCAATTGATGCTGGAGGGGCAGCTGCGCCCCTTAGCTCAGGTCAATGGTTTGCAAGGTCATTTAATGTTAATCAGGGATCAGGAAGTTGAATTAAGGCGCACCCAGGATCATTTCGCTCTACTCGCACAGGTTGACCACTATCAACAAATTACGCAAAGCTTTACGGAGCGACTGGAGGACTTTTTACCGGTGTTGACTGCCTCCCAAGCGGGACAACTACGTCAGCGTCAGCTGCAGCAGAGTTGGCAGAGCTATCTTGAAGCCAGTACACACCTGGTCGAAGCGGCTGAAGCGGGTGACCATCAGCGCCTTTTAGATGTCTCTGTTTACCAGTCATCCGAGTCTTTCCAAAATCTGGCGCGCTCGTTTCAGTTGTTTGCTGAAGAGCAGCAGCAAGCGGCAGACCGCCTATACAATCAAATCTTAAGCCAAAAAGATCAGCGCTTTAAGCTGTTTATCCTGGCCTCAGCCATAGCTTTGGTCTTTTTAGGAAGCCTGCTGGCTTTATTTATACTCCACTTGTTAAGGCGCATCCTGGTGCTGCGTAATGGTGCTTTGCAGCTGGCCGTTGACCCTAAAGCTCAACTCTTGCCAGTAAAGGGGCGGGATGAACTCGCTCAGTTAACCCAGGCCTTTAATGATATGTTCACGCAAGTTCATGAGCGTGAAGAGGCGCTGCGTCGAGCTAATGAAGGTTTAGAGATGCGGGTATCTGAGCGTACCCATGAACTACGTGAATCCAATGCTGAACTGGAGCAGTTTGCTTATGTCGCCAGCCATGATTTACGTCAGCCTTTGCGCATGATTAATTCCTACTTGCAGCTGCTTGACCGGCGTTTAGGGCCAGAGCTAGACGACGACAAGCGTAAAATGATGAATTTTGCACGCGAAGGTGCTCAGCGGTTGGATCAAATGCTCTTATCTTTGTTGGAGTATTCTCGAGTGGGGCGAACTGAGCAAGCGAAGCAAGACTTGCATTTACACCAAGCTGTTGCAGAAGCGCTGAGCTTTCTTAAACCTCAACTGGATGAAACTTCAGCGCAAGTGGGCGTGGCCGAAGGTGACTGGCCACGGCTCTGGGTTAACCCTGATGAAATGACCCGCTTATTTCAAAATCTGATTGGCAATGCGCTGAAATATACTGAGCCTGGGCAAAAACCCCAGGTTAGGGTTCAGTTTCAAGCGCAAGCGGGTCAATGGCTGTTTTGGGTTGAAG
The DNA here is from genome assembly GCA_007116195.1 of Marinospirillum sp. The sequence goes on from SKIX01000204.1 coordinate 2,178, forward strand.
ATCAAGGAATCGGCATCGACCCAGAACAGCAGGATCGTTTATTTAATGTCTTCCAGAGGCTGCATACACGAGAAACCTATGAAGGTAATGGCGTGGGGCTGGCTATTTGTCGAAAAATAGTTGAGCGTCATGGAGGGCGCATCTGGGTCGAATCTTCAGGTCGAGGGCAGGGCAGTCGCTTTTGTTTTCTACTACCGCAAAAGTAACACTGTGTATCACTTGGTCTGGTTCAGGGCTTTGAAATCCGTCAAACTTAATCCAGTTCATTGCTTTCAGGGGTCATGTTTTTGAAAGGTTTGGTGAAATCTAGGCTGCTGGTCAGTCTGCTGCTGCTATCCTTAGCCATGCCTCTATCAGGGGCCAGCTTAAACTTGGGGGTGCTTTCTCACCGCCCTGCTGAGGTGACCCAGCAAGAAATGCAACCCTTGGTTGACTATCTCAACCAGCATTTGCCTGAGCATGAAATTCAATTAAAGGTAAGCAGCTACAAGCAGTTGCAAGAACTCATCAATCAAAATCAACTGGACTTTGTTTTCACCAACCCAGCCCACTATGTGCGGGTCAAGTCTAATAACCAGATGTCAGGTGTTCTAGCTAGCCTGGTGCGTGATTTTCAGGGTGAAAGGCTGGAAGGTTTTGGTGGGGTGATTTTTACCCGTGCTGACCAAAAAGCAATGACTCGCCTGGCCGATCTTCATCAAAAGACGATCGCCGCGGTTCACCAAGGGTCTCTAGGCGGTTTTAATGCTCAACTCTTTGAGTTGCATCAGGCCGGATTAAGTAAGCCAGCTGCCCAGGATCTGCTCTTAACTGGTATGCCGCACGACCGCGTGGTGGAAGCTGTGCTGCAGGGCCAAGCTGAGGTGGGCTTTGTGCGCACCGGAGTGCTTGAAGGGATGATCAAGCAGGGGCAGCTTAGCTGGAGTGATATTGCAATTATTAACCCCCAGCAGTTCCCTGGTTTTCCTTTACAGGTCTCGACGCGACTTTATCCGGAGTGGCCTTTTGTTGCCTTGCCGCAGGTGGATGAAAAAATTGCTCGTCAACTGGTTGCTGCGCTCTTGCTGTATGAACCTGAAACGGCAAAAGAAACCACCAGTCCCATTAGTTTTACTCTGGCCCGTGATTATCAGCCCGTTGAAACCCTGCTGCGTGAACTGCGGCTACCACCCTTCACCCAAATTCCGCAAATAACGGTGCAAGAATTTCTGCAAAAACACTGGGGTTGGGTGCTCGTCGTTGGTTTGATGGCCTTGTTGCTGTTAGCTTCAGTGCTGGGCCTGTTGGTTTTTAACCGACGTTTGAACGGGGCCAAACAGCGCTTCAACCGCTTATTTGAAAAAACACCGGAGCCGATTCTGATTTTGAATAAAGAGGGTGTTTTTATTGATTGTAATCAAGCGGCTTTGGACTTGATTGGTTTGCACAAGAAGTCGCAGCTGATTGATTTAACGCCCCAAGACTTTTCTCCTGCTTATCAGGCGACAGGAGTGAAGTCTGGGCAAAGAGCAAAAGAGTTGCTGGCTGATCTGGAAAAGTCAGGCTCGGAAACCTTTGACTGGCAATTTCTTGACGCTTCGGGTGGCTTGCTGGATGTGGAAGTCACGATGATTTCCAGTCACTTTTCTGGACAGCCTGTTGTTTTAGGTGTTTGGCGGGATTTAACCGCCAGGCTGACCGCCGAGAAACAGCTGCATGAATTGCTGGATCGGCTGCAGAAGCTGGCCAGCCACCTACCTGGGATGCTGTATCAGTATCGTGTCTCTAAAGAGGGCAAAGAGCTTTTGCCTTATATCAGCGAGGGGGTGTCTGATTTATTTGGCCTACCACCTGAGCAGGTGGCTGACCATCCAGAACGCATCTTTGCTGCGATTCACCCAGACGACCTGCCCAGGGTGCGTGAGTCTATCCAGGCCTCTGCACAAGATCTGGGTGACTGGGAGGCAGAGTTTCGGGTGCGCCACCTTCAAGGCCATTTACTCTGGATAGGTGGGCGCGCATCACCTGAAATTCAGGAGGATGGCAGCCTGGTTTGGCATGGTTACCTGAATAATATTACCCAGCGTAAGGAAGTTGAGCAGGCTTTGCTGGCTTCTAATCAGGAGTTGGAACAGTTTGCCTATGTGGCCAGCCATGACCTGCGTCAGCCACTGCGTATGATTAACAGTTATTTGCAGATGCTGGAAAGGCGCTTGGATCAGCAACTCAAGGAAGAGACCCGCCAGATGATGCATTTTGCCCGAGATGGGGCCACGCGACTGGATCAAATGCTCTTATCTTTGCTGGAGTATTCTCGTGTTGGCCGCAAAGGGCAGCCGATGCAGCCCTTGGCTGCTCAGGAGTCTTTGCAGGAAGCCTTAAACTTTTTAAGGCCGCAGATTGAAGAAACCGCGGCCAGGATCACCTGGCAGCCCGATGCTTGGCCCCAAGTTTATGCCAGTCGCGATGAGTTGACCCGACTGTTCCAAAATTTGCTGGGTAATGCGTTGAAGTACCACTTTCCTGATCAGCCACCTCAGATTGATGTGCAAGTGGCGCGAGTGAGTGAGGGGTGGCAGTTCTGCGTTCAGGACCAAGGTATAGGTATAGATCCGAGTCAGTTTGACCGTTTATTCAAGGTGTTTCAGCGTTTACATACCCGTGCCAGCTACGAAGGGGCGGGTGTTGGCCTGGCCGTAGCACGAAAAATAGTGGAAAGACATGGCGGGCGTATCTGGGTAGAATCCAAAGGCGAGGGGCAGGGGAGTTTATTCTGTTTTGTTCTGCCGGATGTTAATTCACCCTCGCAGGAGAGCGCCGATGCTAAAGTTTAGGCTGCTTGGGCTAGCGCTTTTACTAACCTGCTGGCCTGTAACAGCTGCTGCTGGGCAGCCCTTGCGGGCC
>SKIX01000135.1 GCA_007116195.1 Marinospirillum sp.
CCAGGAACACCTAAGGGTTTTTGTGCAGCGGTTAGCACTAGGGTGCACTTGGGTTGGGGAAGTAGCCAGAAGAGAGCGCTAGCAGTCCAGGCGAGGGTGTCTGTACCCTGCAGGATTAAAATACCATCGTAATGCTCTTCTAGTTGGCGAACACGTGCGGCTAACTGAAACCAGTGGCTAGGCTGCATGGCAGAGGAGTCCAAGGGCGGATCCCACTCTTCAATATCCAGTTTGAGCTGGTGCTTGTCTAACCAGACTGGCGTTAGTGCTGCTAGCAGGCGCGGGGTGAAATTTGCCGTTGCTTGCAAGCCTTGAGGGCCTGGCAGCATCCCGAGGGTGCCGCCAGTGTAAATGACTTTAAGGTGCTTTGCAGACTTGAGCGATGGCTTCACAGAGGTAGCCTAGATTACTTTGATTGTAGCCAGCAATATTCATGCGGCCCGTTTTAACCATGTAAATGCCAAAGTCTTTTTGTAGTTGCTCAACCTCATGGGGTTTTAAGCCTGAATAAGAAAACATGCCTTTTTGCTCTGCTACACAGGCAAACTTTTCTGCCAGTCCATGAGGGGCAAGCGCTTGCACAAATTCTTGGCGCAGTTGGTTGATTCGCAAACGCATTTCCGTGACCTCCTGTTGCCATAAAGCACTCAGCTCATCACTGCTAAGGATAGTGGCTACGATTGAGCTACCATGTGCTGGAGGGTTGGAATAGTTGGAGCGAGCTACTACCGCCAGTTGGCTGCGGACTTTGAGCATATCGCTTTGGTTAGCGGCAACAGCAATAAAGGCACCTGTGCGCTCACGGTAAAGTCCAAAGTTTTTTGAGCAGGAGGCCGTAATCATAACTTCGGGCAGTTTTTCGGCGAGTAGACGAACGGCAAAGGCGTCTTCTTCCAGACCCTCGCCAAAGCCTTGATAAGCAAAGTCAAGCAAGGGTAAGAGTTTTCTTTCTGCCAGCACTTCGGCAACCTGTTGCCATTGCTCTTGGGTTAAGTCAAAACCCGTGGGGTTATGGCAGCAGGCGTGCAAAAGCACCGCATCACCTTCAGGTAATTGCTGCAGGTCTTCAATAAAGGCAGGGAAGTTGAGCTGGTTACTTTGAGTGTCAACATAGCGATAGCTGCCCCAAGCTACACCTGCAGCATCAAAAATAGCATAGTGGTTGGGCCAGGTAGGGTCAGAAATCCAAACTTTTTTATTGGTTTTACTGCGCTTGATGAAGTCAGCAGCCAGGCGTAAAGCACCTGTCCCTCCGGGTGCCTGAGTTAGAGAGGCGCGGCCTTTACCAATGACTGGAGATTCTTCACCCAGTACCAACTTGAGAAGATGCTGAGCAAAAAGAGGATCACCATGAGAGCCTATATAGCTTTTTGTGGTTTCCTGGGCCAAGAGTAAGCTTTCAGCTTCTTTAACAGCACGCATGATCGGTGTTGAGCCTTCAGCATTACGATAAACGCCAACACCAAGATCAATTTTGTTGGGGTTGGTGTCTTGGTTAAAGGCTTCAATCAGGCCCAGAATAGGGTCAGCAGGTAGCAGCTCAACTTGTGAAAACATCATGGATCCTTCTATTTAGTGTTTCGTGAATTGTAAACAACCGCTGGCAGATCGCAACTAGCTGCTTGGCCTTTACCACGAGTTTTTGCCAGATACATGGCGTTATCTGCTTGGGTTAACAAGCTGTTGGCTGTGCTGCCTTGCTCAGGGTAAAGGGCAATACCAATGCTGGCTCCGGTTTTTAATTCTAATCCATGCCAATTGTAGGGTTGCTTAACCCGTTGATTAATTTCTTGGGCGAGCAAAAAGGCGCTGGATTGATCCTGGCACTGAGGGCTGACAATAACGAGTTCATCGCCTCCTAGGCGTGCAGCTAAGTCACCCTTGCTGAGCTGCTTTTCTAAGCGACGGGCCAGCTCAACCAGGAGAGCATCTCCAGCGTCATGGCCATAGTGGTCGTTAACCTGTTTAAAGCCATCCAGATCAATAAAAAATAAAGCGAAACGCAGCTGATGAATTTTTGCGGTTTCTATTTGTTGCTGTAGATATTTGATGAGACGACTGCGGTTAGCAAGGCCTGTAAGGCTATCGTGTTCAGCAAGATGCTGAACCTGAAGGCGCTGCTGGTGGTTTTGCAGAGCTATGGCAGCTAATTGTGCGCTTCGTTCTAACAGGCTACTGGGAACCTTGCAGGCCTCAGTGCCGCGCGGCAGCGCAAGCTGAAGTACACCGGCAAGTTGGTCTTTGGCAGTGAAAATGGGGTGAGCACACCAGCAAGCCAAAGTTTGAGGTAATCGCTGTAAATCATCCAGCTGATAGGGAACCAAGTGGGATGCAGCCTGAGCACTGGGGTTGTTAGTATTTAAGCTTAGGCGCTCAGGTAGCAGTTTGCTGTGTGAGCTTAGGGGGCTAATTAGCTCACCTGTTTCTGAAGTTAATAGTAAGCTGGCCTCTGCTGTAGGCACGAGTCGTTCGATGCCATCGCAAAGTGCTTGCCAAATTTTTTGGATGGGCTGGTTATGTGCAACCAGCGAGAGCACTTCTTTTTCAAAGCGAAGCAGAGCCTCTGCTTCGCGAAGATGACGTTCGCGGCGCAGGGTGTTAGAAACATCAATAATTTGCAGTAAGCAGGCCGGCTCTTCTAAATAGTAAATCGGGCGAACTAGAATGGAGTGACTTAAGGGTAGTTGATCGCTGCTGTGCTTGAGTGGCAACAAATGGGGGTGCAGCTGGTGAGAAAGCCGACGGGATAAGCGTTCATCACAAGCTTGTTGGATGGCTTCGATAAGCGTTATCGCTGGCTGGGTTTGAAACAGCTGCTGCAAAGTTTGGTTGATGGCAGCCGTTTCTGTGATTCCAGTGACTCGGTGCATCCAGCTGTTCCATAGCAGCACTTGCCCTTTGGCATTGGTAATGATGATGCCCGTTTCTAGAAGGTCAGAAATTTGTGCTTGAGTCACGCTATCCATTATTCACCCAAAAGGTCTGCCAGGTAGTCTTGTAATGCAGCGTGAAACCCTGCAGCGCTGTGCAGGTCAATAATGAAGGCCAGGTAGCCTTGGAGATTGCGCTCGCGCAAAGAAAAGTCGATTTGAACGAGCATAATCAAGGAGTCCTGTTGCTCGCAAAGCAAATCGAGCATTTTTTTGTAGTTGCCACTGTAAGCTTGCGGCAAAGAAGTTTTTATCTCCCGCTTGAGCAGGTTGGCTAGGGACGCTAAGCAGGAATTGAGAAGAATATTACCTAACTCTGCCAGGGTGTCTTGCTCTAATTCTGAAATCTCACTAGCGCTGAGTTCGTTGCCCACTAGAATTCTTACTAATTCCAGGCTGCGCTCTTCGGGAAAAATAAGTGCAGCCTTGCCATTAATAAAGCCATCAAACGCTTGGGTAACGCCTGCAAGGGCTTGAGGTAAAAGTTTTTCAAACGTTGTTGCTGCGCTGTCGAGGTGGACAAACTCAACAGTAGGAACCGAAAGAAGAACTTCGTCCTGCACTAAGCGAGATAAAGCGCTGGCAGCACGGCCAACGCCCACGTTCATCAGCTCGACAATGGTTTCCTGCTCGTCGGTAGTAAATAAAGCGCTCATGCTTCAGCCTTCTTGGGTTAGGGCTGTCTTTAAGTGATCCATGTCAGCAGGCTTGCCAATAAAGCCCATTCCCATAGCTTTGGCTCTTTCAATAACAGCATCTTGAATGTTAGCTGTTACGAGAATCATCTTTAAATCAGGTTGGTAGTTTTTAATTTTTGCTGCCAGCTCAACGCCATCATCGCCGGGCATGTTGTAGTCTAGCATAGCCGTGTCGAAGCGTTCGCCTTGCTCAAATAAAGCCAAGGCCTCTTCAGCGTTACCTGCTTCGGTTATGCGAAGTGCCAACCCTGTTTCTTTTAACAGGTGTTTCAGGGTGAGCCGTGCAACGCGGCTATCATCGACCAGTAACAGATGTTGTGTTTCAGCCATTGTTATTATTTCCTAAAGTTTAGTGGCCAAGCTGTTCGCAGGCATCCAGAGTATTCTGCAGCAGGGTGGCGACTGTCATGGGGCCTACACCACCTGGAACAGGGGTTATCCAAGCCGCTTTTTGGCTAGCGGCGTTAAAGTCAACATCGCCAACCAGGCTGCCATCATGCAAGCGGTTGATGCCAACGTCTATGACCAGAGCACCTTCTTTAATCCATTCGCCTTTAACCAGGCCAGGTTTGCCAACACCAACAACAAGTAAATCGGCACTGGCAACTTCTGCCGCTAGATCTTGCGTGAAGCGGTGAGTGACCGTGACCGTGCAGCCAGCCAGTAGCAACTCAAGTGCCATGGGGCGGCCGACTATGTTAGAGGCACCCACAATAGTGGCTTTCATACCTTTAAGATTAACGGGCAGCTGCTCGATGAGGGTCATAATACCCTTGGGTGTGCAGGGGCGCAGCAAAGGACGCCGTTGCGCTAAGCGTCCTAAATTGTAAGGGTGAAAGCCGTCAACATCCTTATGGGGATCAATACGCTCTAATAGGGGGTCGGCGTGTAGGTGCTGGGGTAAGGGGAGTTGTAAAAGAATGCCATCAATTTGAGAGTTGGCATTGAGTTCATCAATCAACTGTTCTAATTCTTGCTGCGAAGTTTCAGCCGCCAGGGTGTAGGACTTAGAAAGAATACCAGCCTTTTCGCAAGCCAGATGCTTGTTGCGAACATAAACCTCGGAAGCGGGATCTTGACCAACTAAAATGACAGCAAGTGCTGGAGGGCGTTTGCCAGCAGCCTTTCGGGCTTGTACTTGCGTCGCCACTTGTTCACGAAGATCTAGAGCAATTTTTTTGCCATCAATAAGTTGAGCAGTCATTAATGAGATTCCGCTTTAAAGAATTTGGAAATAGTGGAGTAGCTATGAATAAGCGCATTGTCGCATGAGTCGTGATGGAGTAAAACAAATCAGAAACTATTTTTCATCAAGGGGTTGACCTTCTGAAAATAGTCCCTATAATGCGCATCTCGTTGGCAGGGAGTTCTTCTACAGAGCCACTGTCATTGAGTATTCGGGGTATAGCGCAGTCTGGTAG
>SKIX01000196.1 GCA_007116195.1 Marinospirillum sp.
GGCTCTATAGGTGGCAGGTGCTTGCGTTCACGCTTGCGGTTCTGGGTAAAGGCATCCCGCTCGTTAATATGAGCGGCATCCATGTACATGACTCGGCACATTTCCTGGCAGGCGCGCTGGGTATAAATTTTGCCTTTAAAGCCCTGTTTGACCAGTAAAGGGATGCGCCCACAGTGATCCAAGTGGGAATGACTGAGTACCACCGCATCAATACTGGCTGGATCAAAAGGAAAGTCAGCAGCATTTTCTTCGCCATCCTTTGCTTTGCCATTACCTTGCACCAACCCGCAATCGAGTAGAACACGGCTGCGCCCTACTTCGACCAGGTGGCAAGAACCGGTGACTTCTTGTGCTGCACCGATAAATTCAATATGCATGATGACTCCTTGTTAATAAAGATAGGCTGAACTTACAGCATCTACTAGAGTATAAAAGAGGGGCGTGTGTTGCGCACTGCAGGTTATAACTTCTCGTTCATTGTCGGTAAAGGGGTTGTCCATTAGTATGCGTGCAACTGATCATCTGTGGGTAGAGCCAATATGAGTAATGAAATGAAAGCAGCTGATGCTTCATCTGAATATTGCATTGCATTGCAGCCAATTTGTGATGCCAGGCTGAAGCATGTGGCGGACGAGTTACTTTACCGTGCTAGCCCGCATTCTAAAAGTTCGCACTTTACTGACCCCATGCAGGCTACTGCACGTGCATTGCATACTGCAGTAGCAGAAATAGGTTTAGACCGTTTAATTGCTAATCGTAGTTTGTTTTTTAACGCCCCTCGGGAATGGTTAATGCGTACTGAATTGCTCCCAGTTGATCGGGATCGTTTAGTGATGGAGGTGCAATATGATGCACGACCGGATAGCCCGTTTATTGAGGAGTTACGCAAGGTTAAAGAACAAGGCTACGCTTTGGCTTTAGATCATTTTGAACTCACCGATGCGACGCGGCCGCTGCTGGAAGTGGCTGATATCATTAAAATTGATGTGCTAACCACTTCGCTTGAACAGCTGGACTTAAATGCTTACAAGGATTTTAAAGTTAAGCTGTTGGCTGAGCGGGTAGAGGACATGCCGACCTTTAACCGCTGCAAGGCACTGGGTTTTCATTATTACCAGGGGTTTTTCTTTTCCAAGCCTGAGTCCATTGCTGAAACAGGTCGCAAGCGGACATCGAACAAAACGGCTGAACTGCGTATTCTGGCAGAGTTACAAAAGCCTGAACCCAGTTATGAGCACCTGGAAGCGCTGCTAGCCCAAGACCCCAGTCTTTGTGTGCTCCTCTTGCGCTATACCAATTCGTCAATGAATCGTGGTCGAGAAGAGATTACTTCTATTTCTCAGGCTTTAAAACGCCTGGGTTTAGAGCGGATGCGCAGCCTGGTAACCACCTTGATGCTGGCGAATAATGGCGCCTGTAGTCGGTTGATGACCCTGGTTGTTTTAACTCGTGCTTATATGTGTGAAGAGCTGGGCAAGGGAATGGGACTGAATCCGCAAACTGCAGTGATGGTCGGTTTGCTGTCTAAAGCAGACCTGCTGTTAGGCGAAAAAATGGTTGACCTTCTAGAACACTTGCCACTTGAGCCCGACTTAAAAAATGCCTTGCTTCGCAAGCAGGGTGAATACGGCAAGGTGCTTAAGCTAGTAGAGGCGTTTGAACGTGGCGTGCTAGCAGAAAAGTCGCAGCAGTTGACCAAAAAGCTGAATGCGACCTACTTGAACTGCCGTAACCGTGCGACTGAGCTGCTGGACCACACTGCAGAAGCAACGGCTGGTTAACTCCAAAGTTCGCTAACAGGCGTGGTTTCTGCATAATGATAAGCAAGCTGTGCCTGTAACAGCTCGCCTGTAGCCAGCGCATCGGTTAAAGCATTATGCGGCTTGTATCTGGGCAGGTGGTAACGCTGTCTGCTGTCTGCCAACCGAATTGACACAGGCTTGCGTCCTAAAAAACGATCCCACCAACTTAATGGCTTTTGGCGATGTATGCGTGCTTCTAGCTCGAAGGTGTCGATGACCGGGAACTCGATGCCTTCACCTAGGCGAGCCTGGAGCGCTGCGTTCAAAAACGGGCGTTCGATGCCGCTATAGTGAACAACAATTAACTTGCCCTGTAGCTTGAACAAGAACTCTTCGAGGAGGGCATTTAAGTCCGGTGCTTGGTCTAAGTCACTATGGGTAATGCCGTGGATGACTATTGACTCTTTATTCAGTCCACTTAAAGGCTTAAGTACCCAGTGGTGTGCTTCTGCACAGCGAAGGCGTTTGCTGCTGAGTGGAAGGAGACCAATGCTGACGATGCTGTTTTTGTGGGGGTTAAGCCCTGTGGTTTCAAAGTCGAGTGCGACCAAGGGGGCCTGGCTGATGGGGGTGTCAGCAGCAACGCACCCAGCTTGATAAAAAGCTTTAAGCCGTGGGTCTTTTGCGGTCTTTGCCAGCTTTGCAAAGCGCTCAGTCCAGTTGATCGCGCTCAAGGGTTGGGGCTGAGCCGTACGTAGCTGGTCTTTTTCCAAGTAGAGCATAGGGGTACCTAAAGCGGATAACGGAACCGAAGAAACTTTTGTGCATTACTGAGAATCTGGAAGGCATCCTTCAGGTTCTTGCGTTCAAAGTCTGAAAGATCTTCGGGTGCAACGTTGTTATTAGGTTCACGGCCTTCTTCAATGGCCAGCGCTTGATGGCGTATGCGCACACGGGAAATCAGCTCTAAAGCATCACGTAAGTCAGGCCCTCGGCCTTTAGGCAATAGATCGGCAGCAATGATGTCTTGCAGGCGCTCAAAAGAATTGCGCGCACTGGAACCGCAGGCCAGGGCATGAATACGAATCAGATCGGCAAGGGGTGCTGTGCCTCGCCTTTTGATGTTGATGGAGTTGTTGTGCTTACCATCCTTCTCCATAACAAAGTCTTTGAAAAAGCCTAGCGGTGGGGTGCGATTTAAGGCATTGCGTGCCATGCAGGCCAGAAAGCGTGGGTGTTTTTTGGTTTTGCGTAGGATTAGCTCGTTAAGTTGGTCGGCCCATTGAGTTTTGCCACGCACACCTTCCAAATCAAAAAAGATATTGCTATTCAATAAAGCCTGGGGTGAAGGCTGCTCAATCCAATGAGTGAAGTAACCCTCCCAAACGCTGAGAGGTTGGCGCCATTTACTATTGGTCGCCATAATGTCGCCTGTGCAATAGGTGTAGCCACAGGCCGCTAAACCATTGCAAACAAATTCGGCCAGGGCTTTGAAGTAGGCATCATGTTGTTTGGGGTCAAAGCGATTATCCAATACCAAGGCATTGTCTTGGTCGGTTACGATTGATTGCTCGTCGCGGGCCATAGAGCCTAATGCCAGAAAGCAGTAGGGTATTGGTGGTGGCCCTAATTGTTCCTCACCCAATTCCAGCAGGCGTTGCTTAAAGCTACGACCGATAACAGCCATCGCACTGCCGATCATATGAGAGTTGGCATCTTCATTGACCATCCGCACAAAGCTATCGCGAACATCTTTGTGCAGGTTGGCAAGCTCGTCCACCGTTTGTTGTCGAAAAATACTGCTGACTACAAACAGGCTATTTTGTGACTCATAGCGAATAATATCGGCAAGAGCAATGACCCCAATGAGTTTGCCATGCCGCATTACCGGTAGGTGATGGCGATTATGCCGAAGCATTTCCAGCATGGCTTCAAAGACGAACTGGCGTGCATCAATGGTGATGGGGTTGGGCGTCATGATATTAGCGACTGGCTCAGAAAAACTAAGGCCTGCTGCAATCACCCGATTACGTAAATCCTTGTCGGTAATGATACCAACCATGGCTGCTGGGTCACCTTGAGTAATAATGAGAGAGGAGACCTTATCCTCACTCATTTTACAGGCGGCTTGATGAATACTGGCCGTTAGATCCAAGGTGATGGGTTCGCGTGAAATAAGACGTAGAACCCTTGAAGTCATTAGCTGATTAGCATCCTCGCGGCGAGATACGGCCTGGCGCAACCGAGTGCGATCTTCAACTTCAACAGCATCAGCAAAAAGCTCATTGCTTTCAAAAAGCTCGTTAAAAATAGCCTTGGGTATAAAGTAAACTAGGGTGTCTTCCAGGGCTTGTACCGGAAAGCGAACTCGGCCATTTCTTAAAAGGCCAAACTCACCAAAGAAGCCGCCATCACTAAGGCGGTTGTAGAGATCGCCATTCCGCCGAAAGACTTCGACTGCGCCACTGCGGATGACATGCAGGGCATCTAACTCCTGGTTAAAGGATAAGATGGTTTCACCTGCTTTGAAGTAGCCCACTTCAACCTGAGCGGCAACCTCTTGAAGCTTGTCTTGTTCTAGGTGGCAGAAGGGTGGATAGCGCTGCAAGAAATCAACAATTTCCAGATGCTCGACTTCCATTAACAGCCTCCTAGATCAGCTGAGTGAAAAAGGCGAAAAGCCCGCAAGCTTCTCGCCTTTATTGGTTTAGAGGTAGCCCGATTAAACTGCTTTTGGCTCTGAAGCCAGCCCCTTAACCAAGGCAACACAAGACACCAGTAGCACCAGAGTGAAGGGCAGGCCAGTCGAAACAGCCATTGCCTGCAAGGCTACCAGGCCGCCACCTAAGATAAGGGCGATAGCTACCAAGCCTTCAAAAGTGCACCAGAATACCCGTTGCGGAGTTGGGGCATTCACCTTACCGCCCGCTGCGATGGTATCGATGACCAGAGAGCCAGAGTCTGAGGAGGTAATAAAGAAGACCACCACCAGAATAATCGCTATAAACGAAGTGACCTGAGCCCAGGGCAGTACATCTAGCATAGTAAACAGCTGAAGCGGTAAGGCTGCTTCTGCAATGCCTTCAAAGCCACCGAGGTATTGGCTGATTGCGGTACCACCGAAGACTGACATCCAGAGTACGCAAGCAAGCGAAGGAATCAAGAGTACGGAGATAAGAAATTCGCGCACGGTGCGCCCTCGTGATACTCGGGCAATGAACATGCCAACAAAGGGTGACCAGGAAATCCACCAGGCCCAGTAGAAGGCCGTCCAGCCTTGAGCAAAGTTGGCATCTTCACGACC
>SKIX01000259.1 GCA_007116195.1 Marinospirillum sp.
GTTTTTTCTTGCTCAGAAATATAATCGCTCATCAGCGCAGCGGTGCCTTCATCATCGGCCTCGCCTGCCAGAGCCATCACTTCACGCTGCATTTGGATCAGCTGCTTATAGCCGCTGAGCAGGCCATCAACACAGGCTTTGGCTTCATGAGCCTGCTTATGCTCTTTAATTTCGCTGTTAGCGATGTAATCACTAAACGCATGCATAGGGCGGTGGCCCAGGGTCAGAATTCGCTCAGCTAGCTCATCTACCTTCAGCAGCAGGTCGTTGTAATGCTCTTCAAACTTGGTATGCAGTTCAAAAAACTCTGGCCCATGAATGTTCCAGTGATAACCGCGTACATTCATGTAAAAAATTTGATAATTAGCCAGTAGCTGATTCAGCTTTTCAGACAGCTGAGTTGCTTTTGCTGTATCCAGACCAATACGGTTGGTGCTCATTAACAACCTCCTTGCTTCTTTAAGGATTTCACTAACAATCCTAACGTAACTTCCTTGTTCTGGCTAAGGTTTTTTGTCCATTCAGGCTATAGACAACGACTATGAAGGGTCAAAGCTAAAGGCTGGGGCGGGTGCTTCAGGCAGTTGCGCTGCCAGCCGTTTAACCTCACTCACCAGGGTTTTCGTGTCCTTGGCCGTCAAGTTAATATGGCCCAGCTTGCGCCCAGCTCGCTCTCGTTTGCCATAAAGATGCAAATGAGCCTGCTCGGTTGCCAGTACAGCGCTTAAATCTGGCGTGCGAGCAATAATATTCAACATACACGTGGGTTGTAGCGCTTGGGTCGAGCCTAAAGGCAAGCCTGCAACCGCGCGCAAATGATTTTCAAATTGGCTGGTGACTGCGCCATTTTGTGTCCAGTGACCGGAATTGTGAACCCTGGGTGCCATTTCATTGGCGACCAGGCTACCATCGGCTTTCTGAAAAAGCTCCAGAGTCAAGACGCCGACATAATCCAGCTCCTGCAGCAAAGCCTGAATCGAGGCCTCTGCCTGCTGCTGAATGGACTCGTCCAAATCCGGCAGAGGGGCTAAAGAATAGCGCAGAATACCGTCAACATGATGATTCTCTGCCATAGGGTAGAAAACCACCTCGCCATCCTGTCCGCGCACTGCAATCATCGAAACCTCACGCACAAAATCGACAAAGGCTTCAACAATCAACTGCTTATGGCCTATGGCCTGCCAGGCAGCTGTTGCTTGTTCCGGTGAACGCAGCACAGCCTGGCCTTTACCGTCGTAGCCTTCCGTCACTGATTTGGCAACGACAGGGCGCTGGCCGTTCTGCCCTAATTCACGCGTTGCAGCTTCCAGTTCTGCAGCGGAATTAACCAAACGGTAATCCGGTGTAGGAATACCCAGGCGGGTAAATAAAGCCTTTTCCAGACCACGATTCTGGCAGATTTCCAAGGCACGACTGGAAGGAAACACGGGCTTGTGTTCTTCCAGTTGACGCACCAGTTCCACTGGCAGGTGTTCAAACTCATAGGTTACAACATCCACCTGATCCAGAAAGTCCTGCAACTGCTGCTGACCAGGATCAACCAGCGTTTGTCCGATATCGGCACTGGGGCTGCCGCTGGTATCCAGGAAAACAAAACGCTGGCCCAAGGGGTAACCAGCTAATGCCAGCATTTGACCTAACTGCCCTGCACCGAGGATACCTGTTCGTTTCATGGTCATGGCCTTTAATCTTCGCGGGGGTCTGGGTTGTCTAAAACTTTTTGGGTTTGCTGGGCACGAAAAGCATCCAGCTTGGCAGCAACGTCTTGATCTTGCAGAGCAACGATCTGTGCCGCCAGAATGCCCGCATTGGTTGCTCCCGCTTTACCGATAGCCAGGGTTGCAACAGGCACACCACCGGGCATTTGCACGATGGATAAAAGGGAGTCCATGCCCTGCAAAGCCTTGGATTCAACAGGCACACCCAGCACCGGCAAGCTGGTCTGGGAGGCCGCCATACCCGGCAAATGCGCTGCGCCACCGGCACCGGCAATAATAGCCTGTAAGCCGCGCATCTTCGCAGACTTGGCATAATCAAACAGTAAATCGGGCGTGCGGTGTGCTGAAACCACCTTCACTTCGTGGCGCACACCCAGCTGCTCAAGCATCTGTACTGCATGTTCCATGGTCGGCCAATCCGACTTGGAACCCATAATCACGCCGACTTGTGGCTGCATCAGTAAAACCTCAGATTTAAAACGGAAAGAAACCTGCAAAAAATTGAAAGCTGGCAAGGATACCCTTAAACGTTGCAGGGGAAAAGTAGCAAGACTGACTTTTGCTAAAGGCAGGTTCAGGGTAAGCTGACGCGGTCTTTGGATGATGCGAGAAGGTAAACAATGCTACTCAAACTAGGGCTGGCCTTATTAGTACTACCCTTACTGCTGGTCATGGGCGCCTGGAGCCTGGAGTTCGTTGAAGTCAGCAACTGCATACATGCCGGTGGCAGCTTTGATTATATTGATGGCAGCTGCTTACAAGAAGGCAGCGGTCGCTTTCTGCCTTTTGCGCAACGCCACCCTTTGCTGGTTAACGGCAGCCTCTGGCTTTCCTGCCTTGGCCTGCTAGCCTCTATTATCGGGCTTTACCGGCGGCGGATGTAAAAGCCGGTGAAAACCCTGTAAGAGCTAGAAGGAGCAAGGCAGCACTAATCTCAGCCGGATCATTCAACCTTCAATACTAAAATCGAACCTAGAGCGCTTGAAATAGCTTTATAGCGTGCTAGGTTTTATTTGCTAAATATGGTTAAACAAGCTTAGGTTTTGCACTCGGCTAAAAGCCTGCTGGCTGGCCTGAAGCGACATGGTTTGCTGCTGAAAGCGGGAAATGGCTTCGGCATAGTCCAGGTCTTCCAGCTCCGACAGGGTTCGTTCGGCAAAGAGTTCAAAGTCGCGGTTGGTGGTTTTGGCTGCATCCAGGGTGTTCTGGCGTGAGCCGATTTGTGCGCGGGCTTGAGCAACCTTTTCAAAGGCAACATCCAGGTTGTTGATGCTGGCGCGGATGCCTTCGCGGTTCATGGTCGCTTCGCCGCCTTTTCCGGCACCTAAGGAGTCAACAAAAAAGTCCACCACGCTTAGCATATTGTTGTGGCGCAGGCCGGGGGCATTGAGGTCAACCTGGTTGGCATCAAACTCAGGGTCAAAAGCCGTAAAAGCTTGATTAGCTTCATCGTAGGTTAAATCCAGCTCCCGCCAGGGGTTGGGCAAATCCTGACGTACCTGTTCCCAATTTTCATCCAGCCAGTCCTTGCGGGTGTCCAGGTCGGCTCCGGGAGGGAAGGAGAAGGCTCCAGCGTCACTGCTGACTAGCCACTCGGCAAAGGCATCGGCACTCTCCAAACTGGCATCCCTGGCTCCTTCCACCTGATCACGAAAGCCGAATAGCTGACCTTGTGAGCGATAGGCACCCAGATGTTCAGCATCCGGCTGGGTGGCATCGAAAGCAGGCAGGGCAGGCACGCTAAACGCCTGCCCCTGTTGGGTTAAACCCTCCAGGTTTTCAAAAGCGCGGTCGCCGGAAACCATCATGCGAATAAAGGTGGAATCAGCCACCTGGACTTCGCGCTCAATGCGGTCGCCCTGGAAGCTGTTGCCATCATAAGCTGGGCGGTTGCCCTGGCTACCGGAAAAGATATATTCGCCACTTTCATTGCGGGTGTTCAGCAGCCCCTTGAGGTGAGCCTGAAGCTCGCGTGCCTCGGAACCTGCCGAGCTGACCTGTTCACTGCTGTAAACATCACTACCCAGTTGGATGGCCAGTTCTTTTAAGCGAATCAAGGAGCTTTCTACCTGATCCAATACCGTTTCGGAAAGGCTGAGGTTTTTATTGGCAAAATCAACATTACGGTTGTACTGCTGCACCACTGAAATGCGGGTTTTGCTGTTCAGGGTTTGCGCGGCGGCAACCGGGTCATCAGCCGGGGTTTGCATTCGCTTGCCGGTGCCCAACTGGTTGTTGGTGTGGTTTACGCGGTTTTGCCCCTGCCCCATATTGATCAGGCTGTTTTGAAACATCTGGGAAGTGGAAAGACGAATCATGGTGCTTACCTCATACTATTCAGCAGGGTTTCAAAGGTGCGCTGGGCAGTGGAAATAATTTGGGTAGAGGCCTGATAGGCTTGTTGAAAGCGCATTAAGTTGGCGGCTTCTTCATCCAGATTAACACCCGATAGCGACTCGCGCATGGCCTCGGTTTGTTTTAATACTGCACGGGCGGATTCCGTACCGGTACGGGCCTCGGCGGTGCGGATGCCGGTTTTTTCCACCAGCATGGAATAGGCTTCACCCAACGAATTGCCGCCAGTGCCATCGCCGGCCAAGTCCAACAGGCTGCGGGTTTGCAGGCCCGCCAAAATACTGGCATTGCCCGCGCCAGCACTGCCTTCCATTACCCAGGAATCGCCTGCACCAAAGTCTCGTGCAGAAAAGTCGATATTATCGAGACGGAAGGTGACGTTAGTGCCATCAACCTCAACTTGAAAAGTAACTTCACGCGCTGCGGCGTTATGGTTGACACTGTCTGCAACCACCTCTTGCTCTAATAGAGCATTGAGGTAAGTTTCAAGATTCGCATCATCAACCAACTCGCCATCTTCGTTTAGCTCAAGGCTGGCCCAGTTATCACGTGCCGTATTATATTCAGTCCCCTGTGGAATCACGCTTAACTCTTGTCCCGCATAGTTAACACCAGCAGGCAGCTCGGCATAGCCAAACCTTGCCTGGCCGGTATTATTATCATCGGGGCTAATGCCACCCAGGGCGAGTTTGCGCGGGTCGCTCAGTTCTGCCGAACGTTCCAACTGGGCAGAGCCGCCGCGTACCGGAGAAAGCAGCAGACCCTCGGCGGGAATCAGGGCTGGATTCATGGCTTCAGGGTTACCATCTGCCCCCTGGTTACCACTGGCATCGGTTAAACGAAAACCATAGTGATCATGCAGGTGGTTATTTAGCTCGGCAAAATCGGCAAAGCTTTCCAAGCGGCTGCCACCGGGTGCGCTGCGTAAAACAAAGCTTCCATTGTCTTCGTGAACCGAGAA